>CAZPNW010000201.1:0-3878 GCA_964588175.1 uncultured Planctomycetales bacterium | reverse complement strand
CAAATTCATCGAGGGTGCGCATCTGAGTCGGAAAGACTGAAGCTAACGCATCCGTAAGGGAATTCCCGTCGCGCAACTGTCGGCAAAACTGGGCAAAATCAAGAGACCCGTATTTTTCAATAAGAAACCCTACTAAGGAGGCGGACTGAATATAATACGTATTTACTAAAGCTTCCCCGCTTAAAGCTAAATTTGCCCGCTCGCCATTCTTTGTCAGTATAGAACGGATAAAGATTTTATCCATCTGATTGACTTTTCTGATATCCAGTCGCATCATATCAGAAATAGACAATAAGGTATCATTGGTGAATAATTTTTTAATAAGCGCGCGTATCAAAGCCCGTTTCTGGACCTCTTCCCATTGCGCCACCCCTTCATCAAGCCACAACGGGACTTCCCCCTTAAAACCGACAAAATCACGGAATATTAAATGCGTCATTTCATGGGGCAGGATAGCTTCAAGAAAATCCCTGCTAAAAGCGTAACTGAAGATCGCTTTTTGGGTATAGTCAGCTAAACCATGCGACCAGTCAGGATGGCCTCCCGATCTTACGAACGATTCATGATCGCTATAGATATAGATCTTGACGCGGTTATCCCACGTCCAGAATTCAGAAGCACGGGAATACCCCAGGTCAGAGGCAATACGCCCATAATATTCTTCAGCTTTATCCAGGACTTTCTTAACGAAATCATTGTCAGAAACATAATAAACGATAAAATGCTCTCCTTTTGCCTCTTTCCAGCTTTCAGCGTAAGACCTCGGCCCCCACCAAACATTTCCAATAGCAAATAACAGAGAGAAAAAAACGGTGATCTTAAAATAAGGATCCTTCATTTATGGGCCTTTAGGCATAGGTAAAGCAGGGAAAAGTATCTTGAACGCGGCCCCTTGCCTATCTTTACTTTCTACGTTTATCGTAGCTTGGTGAGCCTTAATAATATCAGAAACTATTGACAGGCCTAAACCAATGCCTTCTTCAACTTTCTTGGTGGTAAACATCGGTTCGAAAATACGGGGGATATCAGTGTCTTTTATGCCGATACCGGTATCTGAGACCGTCAAAATGACTTTATTCATTGGCTTATCATACTGTGTGCCCAGGCCGATAATACCGCCGTCTCTCTGAGGCCTTTGTTCAATAGCCCACTTGGCATTAGCGATTATATTAAAGATCACCTGCTGTAATAAAAGCGCGTCCCCCATGATCGGAGGCACATCCTGCTGTAATTGTTTTTGGAAGACAATATTCTTGAATTTAAATTCCTGGTTCTTGATCGCGTATACCTTCTCAATGACATCGTTGAGCTGCATCGTCTGCAAACTAACCTTAGTGCCGGAAGAAACGCTTCCCAACGAAGAAATAATATTCTTGCACAAAACCGCCGACTCCTCAATAAACCCTATCTGCTCTTTTAATTCGGCATAGCTGAACTCTTTTTTTTGCGCGAATTTGATCTTGAGGACCTTTACGTTATTCAAGACAACGCTTAACGGATCGATGATCTGATGCGATATTCCGCTTGCCACCTGGCACAGAGATACTCCCCCGGGCAAACTCCCCCCCGACTGAACGCCGCCAGCTGCCGAAGCCTGAGGCTGATGCGCAACTGCAGCAGCTTTCTCCTCTTCTTCTTTTAATCTACGCTCTGCTTCTTGTAAAGCCGCTTCAAGCTGCTTTCTTTCAAGCTCCTTTTGTTCAATTACTTTTAAAGCATCCTGATACGCCTGAACATTAACAGTATTTGAAGATTCACTCATTTGTTGCTGATGGATTTCACGCAACGCTGTTTCAATCTTCTGCCGCTCTGCTTCTTTTTGCTCAACAGCGTGGAGCGCATCTTCTAACTGTTTCTGCTGCTCACTTGAACGGATAACTTCCTGCTGATACTTTTGTTCGACATCCTTAAGTTTTACTTCAAATTGTTTAAATTCACCCGCCTTCTGTTCCTGAGCCTTAAGTGAAATCGCCTCATCCTGCGCTTTATGCTCCAAATTTATTTTCACTAATTCTGCGGTGTGTTTTTGTTCGAGTTCCTTTAATGACGATTCCAGCTGCTTCCAAGCAGCCTCTTTTTGTTCGATCGTTTTTAATGCCGCTTCCAGTTGATCATGTTCCCGGCTCACTTTCAACAATTCAGCCGAATGCTTTACGTGCGCTTCCTGCAAAGCAGCTTCCAGCTGTTTACGGGCCGCTTCTTTTTGCTCAACCAGGGAAAGGGCGTCTTCAAGCTGTTTATGTTCACGTTCGAGCTTCGAATATTCATCATCATAGCTGGTCTTAGCCTGCGACAACGACTCTTCAAGGCTTCGCAACAAAACATCCTTTTGCCCCAACGCCTGCGAAAGCGCTTCAAGCTTTAACTCATTCTCCGCAGCCCTGAGGGATCCCTGCGCGCAGCGTTGCTCTGCCGCTTTAAGCGATTCTTCAAGCTGCCGTTTTTCCTCTTTGGACTGCCCTAATACCTTTAAAGTTTCTTCGAGCTGGCGCCCCTGCGCTTCTGCCTTTGCAGATTCAAGCTTTAACGTATCCACTAATTGCTGACGCTCGATCCTGCTTTCCTCAAGCGCTTTCGAATATTCCTGATCACCCTTATTTGCCTCGCCTGATCCCGCTAAAGCCGCTTCTAACTTTTTGAGCTCATTTTCCTTTTGCTGAATGATCTTTAAGGCATCATCATATTGTTTATGCGCAAGGTTTATTCGGGATTCCCCCTCAAGCAGTTTTTGCTCTATACGCTCGAGAGTACCCTGAAGCTCTTTACTCTCAGCCTCTTTGAGCTGCAAAGCACGCGATGCCTCTTCGAGTTGTTTATTCCCTTCCGAAAGTTTTACCAAAACTTCAGCATACTTATGTTCTGCCGTCTCGAGCGCCTTTTCAAGAGCGATCCGGTCATGTTCTTTCTCCTGAACGGCTTTTAAGGCTTCGGGGCTTTGTTTGGCGCCGTTTGCGGGCACTTGAGATTCCAAAAGGCTTTTCCGGGCTATGGTTAACGCGGCTTGAAACTCCTTTTTCTCCCGTTCTTTTTCATCAATCAGGCGCAATGCTCCATCGCGTTGCTTCCTAATCTCAAGGGCGTGCTGCGATTCTTCGGTGTACCTATTGCGCATTTCTTTTAAGGCATTTTCTAAATCCCAGCACCTCTTCTTATTGTCATCTAACTCCTGAGCTAATTCATTCAGCCGGCCCTGTTGCGTATCAATTCCATCAACGCAGTTGACACCCGGAGAGACCGCTTCTTCCCCCCGGCGGGCGGAAATAGAAACAAGGATACCGGGTCTGCCATTCCCCCGGATCGATTCAATCAAGGCTTCCCGCTGTTCCACAGGGATCATCGCATCATCTTTATTAATACATACAGTTTCTAAAACGACCTCTTTTTTATCCCGAAGGACTTCTTCAAAGGCCTGCGCCATCCTCGCTAATTCCTGTTTCGGGTACAACTGCATTACCTTCATATGCGAAAACTGCTCCTTGAAATACCCGAAGAATTCTTCAGCCCGCCTATTGACATCAAGGATATTACCTTCTGCATCAGCAATCACGAGCGCATCGCTGGTTTCATTGAAGATCGTGCTGCATTTCTTCTCGGAAACACGCAAGCGTGTATCCGATTTCTTGAACTCTTTGAAAATATAAGCGAAGAAAACGGTGATAAAGATGAAAAAGAGGCGCGTTAATAATTCCGGGGTTTTAGGAAGAAAAAGGAGTTGAAAAAAGCTGCCGCCCTGGAAAGCGTAATCCGCGATCGACTCGATAAGCCAGAAGACAGGACCGAGGCATAAGATAACAGCCGGGACAATTTTGATGGTATCCGTAAGTTTTCTATTTTGTTTATCCATACAGAATAATTATAATACTTTTCTAATACAGAAT
>CAZPNW010000200.1:0-3338 GCA_964588175.1 uncultured Planctomycetales bacterium | reverse complement strand
AACAAAAACCATATAACCGGCAGCAGAAAGTTTCCGCAACGCGCCTTTTACCCCGGGCAGAAATCGGAACTGTTTCCACGAGGACACAAAACGGTTTTCACCCGGGTACCGGTTAATAACGCCGTCTCGATCCAAAAAAACGGCTTTTTTATTGGCGCGAGGCTTATTTATCTTTTGCGGGCAAAGCATTCTGTTTAGCCTCCCAATATTTCGCATATGCCATGATCTGATAGAGCCCTGAAGCAAGCGCCATCATAAACCCGATAAAACCATCTTTGTGGCCTTTTTTCCCGAAATAAAATTTCATAAAACGCGAAAAGATCTTTACCATACACAGGCCGAAGCTCATTTTCCGTTTATCGCGCAGCCATTTCCGGGCTTCAAAATCAGTCTGATGGTTTAATTTACTGAATAGGTTCTTAAAATCCCTGTAAGCAAAATGAATAATATCGCCTTTGAGCGTAAAGGTTTTTCCTTCCATAAAAGCGCGGGGATGATATTCAGCTTCTTCTTCATATTTAAATTCACGCTTCTTGAACAGCTTCAATTTAGCGTTGGGATACCATCCTCCGTAGCGTATCCAATAGCTGCCGATAAAATTACGGTGAGGGATATTGTATCCGTTGAATTTCGGGCCTTCCCTGAAGATCGCGATTATCTCATCCCTGAGTTCAGGGGTGACCCGCTCATCGGAATCAAGGCTCAATATATATTCTTGCGATGCTTTGGCGTAAGCGAGATTACGGTGCAAGCCTTCTTTGTCCCACTTACGGACCGAAACCTTATCGGTATACTTCTTTACGATCTCCAAAGTGCGGTCCGTGCTCATATCATCTACGATGATTATTTCTGACACCCAGCCGGCAACACTTTTTAAACAATCCTCAATTATATCCTGGCTGTTTTTAGTCAACGTCACCACAGAAAGCTTTATTTTCTCAGGCATTATTCCTCCTTAATAGGTACTCTTCGTACTTATTCAAACTGATTTTACTATTTGTAGTTAGGTAAAGGTAAAGATGTTAGTTTAGTGGTTGGGTATGGAAGTTAGGCTTTCTATACACAAACCTCTTTACCTAACTACCAAACTAACTGCTTAACCTTAACCAAACTCCATAACCGACATAAGCATTTTCCTGCAGATACACCGGCAGGCTTTTTTATTAACTCGTTTCTTCAACCGCAGCCCGTATCTCCCGCACAACATACTTAATCTGAGCAACCTTCATAAACGGGTACAGGGGTAAAGAAACGATCTCTTGAGAAACTTTCTCAGAAACGGGGAAATCCCCGGTTTTATATCCTAATGATGCATACACTTTTTGCAGATGAAGCGGTATCGGGTAATGTACGATAACACCGACGCCTTTTTCATGGAGCTTCTTGACTACCGCATCCCTGTTTTTGATCCTGACCGCGTAAACATGATATACATGGGATGCCCGGTCAAGAGCGGCGGGAATAACGACTCCCGGGACATCCTTTAACAATTTGTCATAGCAGGCGGCCGCATCCCTGCGTAACATATTCCAGGAGTTAAGGTGTTTGAGTTTTTCGCGCAACAGCGCCGCCTGCAGCGTATCTAAACGCGAATTATACCCGAGCCCCGCATGTTCATATTTTGATACCCTTCCGCAATCACGCAAGATCAGCAAACTGCGGTACAACGCTTCGTCATTGGTCACCAGCATTCCCCCGTCACCAAAAGCTCCGAGGTTTTTTGAAGGATAAAAACTAAAACATCCGATATCACCGATCGCACCTACTGGCCTGCGTTCATTGCCTGAAACCCTGCAGAGCGCGCCATGGGCTTGAGCGGCGTCTTCAACGACTTTTAAATTATATTCACCGGCTAATTGCATGATCTGGCGCATGGCAGCTGGCTGTCCATACAAATGTACGGGAATGACCGCTTTAGTCTTTCGCGTGATGGCAAGCTTAATTTTCTGAACATCAATATTATAGGTGGCATCATCGATATCGACAAAAACCGGTTTTGCCCCCGTATAGGTTACTGCCAGAGCAGTAGCAATGAAAGTAAAATCAGGGACAATGACTTCATCACCCGCTCCTATCCCTAAACTTACCAACGACAGGAATAAGGCGGCAGTCCCCGAGCTTACGCCGATGCCGTAACGGGCGTTACAAAAAGATGAGAATTCCTGTTCAAACAAACGGACATCTTCTCCGAGAATAAAATCACCCCGCGCGATCACCCGCTTTAATGCTTTGATGATCGGTACCTTTAATTTTTTATGGATAATGCCGAGATCTGAAAATGGGATATTCACAAAAGCCTCCTTATCGCGTCGAAAACCTCTTCAGTTGAGATCATATTAATGCATGCCCTGTCGCGCTCGCAGGCGCCGAGCTTGAATTTCTGGTAACACGGCCTGCAGGGCAGGTCTTTTTTTATAACAATATGCTTATCCGACCGGGGGAACGGGCCGTAGACAACATCATCAACCGGTCCGAATATCGCGACTGTCTTTTTGCCGAGGGCTACCGCGCAGTGGAGCGGACCGCCGTCATTAGCAACAAGCACATCGACATTATTGATCAAAGCGATGAATTCCTCGATATTTGTTTTACCTACCAGGTCAATGGCCTTATACTTCATCGAATACATGATAAAGTCAGCGATATCCCGTTCAGATTCATCTCCCAGGATGACAGCCTTAGCTCCGAGTTCAGAGATCACTTTATCCGCTAATTGCGTGAATCGTATAGCAGGCCAGCGCTTAAACGAAGCGTCCTTGCCCCAACTCGCACCTGCGCCGGGTGCGATACCGATAACCGTATCATTCTCTTTTACCCCTAAGCGGCTGAGTATATACCTCCCCTTTACATTATTAATGGGAGAAACATTCAGGTCCAGATCTTTGGTTTGAGGCTGGATATTCAAGAACTTCAATAAGTCTAAATAAAACTCAACGACATGTTTTGAGCTGTAAGTTTCAATAGGCACTGTATCCGTTAAAAACCTCCCCCGCTTCTTATAATTAAACCCGATCCTCTTTTTGATCCCTAAAAATTTGGCTATGAAACTGTAACGGTAATCCAGGGAAAAATCGATCACGGCATCAAAAGAATGGCTCTTTATATCAGTTAATAACTGTACTAATCTCATAATAGCCTGGGCCTTGGATCTTTTATAGATGCGTTTTAGGTCTCCGCGCGAAAGGGCAAAGATCATATTAATATTCTGGTTATGTTTTAAAACTTCTTTGACCCGCTCATTACACCAGTATCCAATAATACCTTGGGGAAAGTTTTGCCGCAGCGCCCTGACTACAGGAGTGGTAAAAAGCACATCTCCGATACCGAAGGGGTTGATG
>CAZPNW010000199.1:0-17422 GCA_964588175.1 uncultured Planctomycetales bacterium | reverse complement strand
TGCTGCTGCAGCCGCTTTTGTTCTAATATTCGCACTTGGTGCAAAGTTAAGATTGTACCGTTTGCAGGTGCCCGGCGTTTTTGAGAAAGCGTATTCTTAATTAATATGAAAAGAATCTGGCTGTATCGGTGCGCTGTTTTTTTAAGCGGGTTTTTGCTGTTTCAGGTCGAGCTGATGCTTTCGAAAGCGATGCTCCCGGGGTTTGGCGGAAGCTATTTAGTCTGGGCTGCTTCAGTAGTATTCTTTCAGGCAGTGCTTCTCCTGGGGTATCTCTATACGCATAGCGCTCAACGGTTAATAGGTATAGTACGGTATGCCCCCTGGCACAGTATCGTTCTTTTTCTGCCATTCATCGTATTTCCTTATCGGTTTGACCGGTTAGCCGGCTCTGTATCACATCTTTCTCTTGCGGGATCTGTTTTCTTTCGCCTCCTTATATTCGCAGGCTTGCCGTTTTTTGTGCTTTCTACTGCCAGCGTGCTGCTGCAAAGCTGGTTTTATAATTCCGATTCCCCTCACAGAGATAATCCCTATGTACTTTACGGAGCTTCGAATTTAGGCTCTGTGCTCGGCCTTTTAACCTATCCGGTTTTCTTTGAACCCTTCTTTACCCTCACACAGCAAGGATATATTTGGTGGGCAGGCTACGCGGTATTTGTTGTTTTGCATATCCTCTGCCTGCCGCGGATGATGAACGGCAACGATGATAGGCCTGAGCCTTTTTCTTGTGATAAACAAGACCGGAAACGCATGCTGAATTGTTTCTTATTGAGTTTAGCGGGTAGTTTTTCGCTCTTGGCGGTCACCAATTTGATAACCTTTGATATCGCTTCGATCTCTTTTCTCTGGGCGATGCCGTTGAGTATCTACCTGGCGACTTTCATTCTGGTATTTAAACGGCATCCGTGGTATCCGCAATGGACTAAAACACTTTTTACCTGGATCCTTCCGGTAGGTATGAGTTTGTATTTAGCTAGTTTATTACTTATCGGGTTTCCTGTCGTAACAATATTATTACTGCAGTTGGCGATATTGTTCATTATTTGTTTGAATTGCCATGGCAGTCTGGCGGGACTTAAGCCTTCCGGCAGGGGGTTGACTCATTTTTATCTGGCGATCGCCGCGGGAGGATTCGCGGGAAGCTTTTTGGTAGGGATGGTGATCCCGCGTTTTAATACTTTCTTTGTGGAATATCCCGCTTCTTTTTTGCTTGCGGTAGGGGCCCTTGGTTTGACCGGCGCGTTTTATGGCCGCGGCGGTTCCTCAAAAACAGGCCGGTGGGCGTTTTTCGGGTGTTTGGTTATTATTATAGCCTTGATCGTATTTCCCTGGGCGGCGGACCATTTCTTTAAGGCCCCGGACAATATAATCTTTGTTGTTTCTGCTTTTTGTGTTTTTGTGGTTTTACGCCTTAGTTCAGCGAGATTTATCCCTACGTTCTGTATTTTGTTCGCGGTCATCGTTTGTTCACCGTGGATAGAACAACTATCTTCCGGTTCGCAAAAAGCGATACGGCTGAGAAATTATTATGGGGTTTATCTTGTCATGGATAAGGACGGCCAGCGGCACCTGAAACACGGGACGACGCTCCACGGACGGCAATATCTCAGCGGCCCGCTGGTAAATACGCCGCTTTCCTATTATCATCCGACCACGCCTATCGGAGAATTGCTGCGGGACCGCCGGTTTAAATTCCGCAATACCGCTATGGTCGGATTAGGCACAGGGGCGATAGCCGCCTATATGGGGAGCGGGCAGTCAATGACGATCTATGAACTTGATCCTGCTGATCTATCAGTTGCAGAGCGTTATTTCAGTTATTTACGGTTTGCCCGGGAAAAAGGCGCTGTGATCAAATGTATATTCGGTGACGGCAGGGTATTGCTGCGTCATGTCCCGGACAGTTCTTATGATTTACTCATCATCGACGCTTTTAGCAGCGGGGTAATACCGTTTCATCTTTTGACCAGAGAAGCTATACAAGAATATATGAGAGTGCTCACGCATGATGGGTTGTTGCTCTTGCATGTTTCTAATTGCGTCTTTGACCTCAGGCCTGTTATCGCGCGCGCAGCCAAGGACTCAGGTTTTTATGTTTGTTTGAAAGCTAATGATGAAGCTGTACATGATGATGCGGATATGGCGCTCTGGATGGCAGTTTGCAGGGATAAAAATGTTTATGAACGTTTGGTCGATGAATGTTATTGGTTGTCTTCATGGCCGGGTGAGCAAAAGAATGTCGTTGCCTGGACAGATCAGTATGTGAATTTCTTTAGCGTTTTACGCCTGCAATGAGCTTTGGTATATATAAGTACGATTGCGATTGGATCACTCAAGACGGTGGTTTGTAAAACCGGGGAGGGTGAGAATTCTATTGTGTTTGATGATTTTCAAGGTTAAAATAAAAGAACTTTCGGGGGATCGATCCGGGATTTTTATTGCCGCAGCGAATGAAAAAAGCGGAAATTAGAGAATAAGGGGGTAGGATCATGAAAACCATTATTTATTATTTTTCAGCTACAGGAAATTCGTTAGTGGTTGCCCGGGACCTGGCGCGGGAAATAGGCGCTGCGGAGCTCGTGCCGATCGCGAAAGCGATAACCAAGGATGAAGAAGATCCGGCTGAGGCAGTCGGGATCGTGTATCCGGTATATATGTTCGGTTTGCCTCTTATTGTGGCAGATTTTTTAAGGCGGGTAAAAATACGTCCTGGCGCGTATGTGTTCAGTGTCGCGACATTAGGCGGTATGCCGGGGAGGGCGCATAGTTTGGCAAAAGAGATCCTGCGAAAGCGCGCTATCCCGCTTTCTGCGGGGTTTTCTGTGCGTATGCCGGGGAATTATACTCCGCTGTATGGCGCGATCCCCGAAGAAAGCCAGACCCAGGAGTTTCAAGAAGAGAAGCTGAAAGTTAAAGAGGTCGCGGTAAACGTCAGGGAGAAGCGGTCCGGTATTATTGAGGAGAAGCCTTTCCTGTCGAATTTCCTGCTTTACGCGTTATTATACCGGGGTGGTTCCCGCCGGATCCCGCTTTCGGCAAAAGGTTTCTGGGTCACTGATGCTTGTACCCGCTGCGGGCTCTGCGCGCAGGTTTGCCCGGTGGCCAACATTGAGATGCGCAATAATCTGCCTGTTTGGCTTACGCATTGCCAGCATTGTATGGCATGCCTTCAATGGTGTCCGGCAGAAGCCATCCAATATAAAAATTCCACGCTTGGTAAAAAGCGTTATTGTCATCCGCAGATAACTGCTCAGGATATTATAGCGCAAAGATGATCCTTTACTTTATCCTTCCTTTTAAACACAGCTATACAGCGGTCCTTATGGTGAGCGGTTATTTTTAAAAAGGATTACTCGATGCGTAATAAAAAGTGTGCCGCCTGTTCCGAATATAAAAGGTGCAAAGAAGATTCTTCTTCCTGGGTGTTTTTCATAATCGGCATGGTCGCTACCATCGCCGTGAGGATGGTGACCGTGCTGGTGCATATTAATCCGGTCTACGGGCAGGTCTCCTGGTATATCGGTGTCATCGGATTCTTTATCTTTTTTGCCTATAAATTCAGGATAGAGCGAGCGCGGTATAAGCTTATTCTGAAACAAAAACTTATGGATAAGCTCTCGAGAGAAGAGGTTATTACTCAGGAGGACCGCCGGCTTATCAGTTCTATCCTGTGCGCCTTGAGCTCAAACAAAGACAGGATAAATTATTTATTGATATTCATTTCTTCAGCGCTTGCCATTATTATCGCTGTGTATTTCGACTTTATAAAAAAGGGTTAAAATCCGAAAGCTATGCCTAAAACTCGATCGCGGATAGATATACAGGTCAGATCACTTCTGATCGTGCAGTTTTTCGATGCTTTTAATGATAACGCATTTAAGATCATTGTATCTCTCCTGGCTATCAGGACACTTTCCTCTTTGCGCCACAGCACTGAATTCGTAAGCCTGATCGGGCTTATTTTTACGGTTCCTTTTATTGTCTTTTCTCCGTTAGCAGGGTATCTGGTAGACCGCTACCCCCGCCGTAATGTGATCGTGGGGACTAAGCTTATTGAAATTATCGTGATGATCATCGGCGCCGGTGTATTGGCGAGCGGGTCCTGGCCGTATATGTGCGCGGTTGTTTTTCTTATTGCCAGCCAAAGCGTGGTTTTTAGCACTGCAAAGTACGCGTTATTGGCTGATATGCTTAAAGAAAACGAGATCTCCCGGGGGAACGGATTATTGCAAATGGCGATGTTCCTGGGTATTTTAGCGGGCACGGCGTTTGGGGGAGTGGCATTGAATTATTTCACTACGCGTACCTGGCAGATCGGGCTGCTGCTTATCAGTTTTTCCTTGATCGGATTATTGAACGCTTTACGCCTGCCGTGTTTTAAGGGAGAAGCTCCCGTTGAAGTGCTGCGGATAAGCTCAACAGGGGATATCCGCAGGATCCTGCATGATATAGGCAGGGTGAGGCCGTTATTCCTTACTCTTTGGGGATTGGCGTTCTTCTGGTTTGTCGCGGCGGTCTTTCAGATCAATATTTTACTTTATGGCCAGGCAGTTTATTCTCTGCATAATGTGCATATCAGTGAAATGCTGGTGTGGGTAGCTTTGGGTATTGCCTGCGGAGGTGTTGTCGCGGCGCGGTTTTCGGAAGAGAAAATTGAGCTCGGACTGGTGCCGCTCGGCGCTATGGCGGTAACTGTCTTATGTTTTCTTTTAGGTTTTGTTCCCACGAGTTATTTTCTAACCCTGGTTTTCTTATTCTTCTTAGGGATGAGCGCCGGCGGTTTTACCGTGCCGTTAAATTCGTTTTTCCAGGCGCGCAGCCCCGTTAACCGCCGCGGCCAATATATGGCAGTGTTAAATGTGGTGATTGCCTTGGCAGTATTGTGCGGTTCAGCTTTATTATGGGTCAATAGTATTGTTTTTTCCATGAGCCCGGCGGGGATATTTTTATTGATGGGGGTACTCTTTAGCGTGGTTACGGTTTATATCCTCTGGAAGATCCCGGAAGCATTGGTACGCATGTGTATCTGGATCCTGGTGCATACTTATTACCGTCTCAAGATCGTCGGCCAGGAAAATATCCCTGATCGAGGCGGGGCACTTTTGGTCTGTAATCACGTGTCATTCCTTGACGGTATGGTCATTGCCGCGTCATTGAAGCGGCCGGTGCGCTTTCTTATGGACCGGGAAATATATAATCTGCCGGGCATTAATTTTTTCAGCCGGATACTTAAAGTCATTCCGATATCTCAGGATGATGGCCCGAAAGCGCTGGTGCTCGCCCTGCATGAAGCCCGGGAAGAGTTGAGAGCCGGCGGGGTTGTTTGTATTTTTCCCGAGGGGACACTTTCCCGTACCGGTAATATGCTGTCATTCCGCCGGGGGTACGCGCATATCATGAAAGGCCTGAATGTTCCGATCATTCCTCTGAACCTTGATAAAATGTGGGGAGATATATTCAGCTGGTCAAAAGGCAAGTTTATTTGGAAGCTCCCCCGGAAAATCCCCTATCCGGTAACGGTATCTGCGGGTAAACCGCTTGCCTCAGGGGCGGGGGCCCATGAATTGCGCATCGCGGTGCAGGAATTATGGGCTGAGGCGTTTAAGCTGCGGGGGCTTGAGCGAAAGAAACTGCATATTTCTTTTATTGAGGAAGTAAAGAAACACCCGTTCAGGTTTTGTATGGCAGATTCTCTGGGGCTTGAGCTTTCTTATATCAAAGTCTTAACTGCGATCGTGGTCATGAAGCGGCATTTGTTCCCCAAGAGCCGCATGCCGCGTGAAACCAATGAAATGGTTGGAGTGATGCTGCCGGCTTCCTGCGCGGCGACAATCGCCAATGGGGCTGTGCTTTTTTCCGGGAAGGTCCCGGTTAACTTGAATTTTACCCTTTCTCAGGAAACCCTTGAATCTTCTATACGGCAATGCGGGATGAAGATGATCATCACTTCGCGTAAATTTTTAGAGAAATTAGGCATTGAGGCGCGCTCTGAAATGGTTTTTCTTGAAGATCTGAAGGAAAGAACTACTGATGGAGAGAAAATCAAGGCTCTCCTGGCGTGTTTCGCGCTTCCTGCTTGGGGGATCCGTTTGTGCTTTGTGCGCGGGGATAAGGCTAATGTCGATGATGTCGCGACAGTTTTGTTCTCCAGCGGCAGCACAGGCGAGCCGAAAGGTGTCATGTTGACCCACGCGAATATCGCTTCCAATATCGAGGCTTTTTATCAGGTGTTCAATATAGGAGGCGATGATGTCGTTATGGGGGCGCTGCCGTTCTTCCATTCTTTCGGATTTACCGCGACGATGTGTTTTCCTCTCGGGGTAGGGGTAGGCGTCGTCTATCATGCAAACCCTATGGATGCGGTCATTATCGGGAAACTGGTTGAGAAATATAAGGCTACCTTGATCATGGGAACACCTACCTTTCTTTCGGCATACCTGCGCCGTTGCAGCACGGAGCAGTTTAAGACGATCCGCTATGCCATCGCCGGCGCTGAGAAATTAAAACAGCAGCTTGCTGAAGCTTTTTTTGAAAAGTTCGGCGTGGTGCCTTTTGAGGGTTATGGCGCCACAGAGCTTTCTCCGATCGTTTCAGTCGGGTTTCCTGACTACGTGGATAGTAAAAAGCTCGTCACTCAGATCGGGCATAAAGCGGGGAAGGTCGGCCAGCCTATTCCGGGAGTGGTGGTAAAAACCGTTGACCCGGATACATCGGTTTTAAAAGGGGTAAATGAGGCAGGGCTTCTTTTGGTAAAGGGCGCTAACGTTATGAAAGGGTATTTGAATAAACCGGATAAAACCAGCGAAGTGATCAAGGATGGATGGTATTGCACGGGCGATATTGCCACGATAGATGAGGATGGCTTTATCCATATTACCGACCGTTTAAGCCGCTTCTCCAAGATCGGCGGAGAGATGGTCCCCCATATTAAGATCGAAGAGAATATTATGGAGGTCCTGGGGGCTACTGAAGCCGTTTGCAGCGTTACCGCGGTAAGCGATGAAAAAAAAGGTGAGCGGTTAGTGGTCATTTACTCCATAGATATCGATGTCGATCAGGTTTGGGAAGCTTTGAGTAAGAAAGGCCTGCCGAACCTTTGGATCCCGCGCAAGGACAACTTTTTTAAAGTCGACGCGATACCCCTTTTGGGAAGCGGTAAGGTAGATCTAAAAAAAGTCAAAGAAACCGCCCAACTATTGTCCGCGGCCGGTAAAGAACAGGAGCCGGGAATTGGCGCATGAAATAAAGAAAGGTTTTCTAAATACGAGTGATAAGCTCAAAATAGCCTATGAGCATGATGCGCGGGGGTTTGATTCGTTGGTGATCATCTGCCCGGGTTTCTTTAACAGCATGCAAAATCGTTGGATGAACGTTACCCGCCAGTTCATCGGCAGAAAATATGATTCTTTGATCTTTGATTTCCGCGGCCACGGGCTTAGTTCGGGTATGTTTTCCTGGACGGCAAGAGAAAGTTTTGATCTCGAAGCAGTGCTTGCGTATGCAGGCGCCTGCGGGTATAGATCTCTCGGGATATTGGGATTCTCCCTGGGGGCGGCGGTCGCGGTGAATACCCTCAGCCATCATGAAGGAGTTGTTGCCGGTATGGTCCTGGTGAGTGCACCATCAAGCTTTTGGGAGATAAATTATCATTTTTGGGAGCCGGAAATGTTCTCTGACCTCAAGGATAATTTTGAATGCGGCTGGGAAGGCAAGGGGGCGCGGACAGGAAATCTGTTTTTGCGTAAACCTAAACCGCTTACCCATATCGCTCGTATGAAAAATACCCCGGTCATGTTCATTCATGGGACGAAAGACTGGATCATTAAGGATCATCATTCCCGCAGATTATATGGCGCCTATAATGTCCCCGAGAGCTTAAAAAAGCTGGTTTTGATCGAGGGAGGCCTGCACGCTGAACGCCTGATCCAGCGGGACCGGGAAAAGATGTCCGAGCTTATTCTGGGATGGTTTCATAAAACGTTATAACCCGGCTTAAAGTTCAGTCCGGGATTTTGTGAAGAGGAGGTATTATGAAAGGCAATGCTGTTGGAGTGTTCCAGGTGATCTTCACGCTGTTTATGTACCTGTTGGCGATCATGATCATCGGTTTGTCGATTTTTCCCGGGATCCTTTTATGTTTTTATGTGTGGAAGGTATTTGCCTCCTGGCCGCCGGCATCCCGGATACTCTTATTGTCTTTGAGTTTCGCGGCGGCATATTTTATCTATGGGCTTTGTGTTATTGTTATCACCGGCATAGTGCGGGCACTTTTTGGCCTGACGCTTAAAGAAGGCGAGTATCCTATGGCATCGTTCGGCTCTTTTAAATGGGTGCTGGTCAACGGCCTGGTGCAACTGGTAGCTAACACCTTCATGGATTTTATGATCTTGACCCCGTTCATCACTTTATTCTTCCGGTTGATGGGGGCAAAAGTTGGTAGAAATGTGCAGATCAATTCTAAATATTGCGCTGATCTATCCTTGCTTGAATTAGAAGACGGCGCGGTCATCGGGGGGCACGCGACGGTCATCGGGCATTCATTTGAACGAGGCCGTTTGATCTTGAGAAAAGTCAAGGTCGGGAAAAACGCGGTTGTGGGGCTTAATTCCGTGGTTTTACCCGGCTGTCAGATCGGTGATGGGGCTTTACTTGCCGCGGGAGCGGTTTTGCAGAAGAATACCATTATTGAACCGCGGCACGTTTTTTTCGGCGTACCGGCCATGTCGGTGAAAGACCGCCATAAAGATAAATAATGCTTTAGTATTCGCATTCGTACCAGGTGCTCAGTTGATCGGGCACCTGTCCTTATTTTAAGATTGCACCTGTCCCCGGATGTTTCTTGCCGTGAGATCCTTAATGTGATTTATGGAAATGCAGGTTTTTTATGGCCAGATAAGTGATAGTGAAGATCCCGAATTCGATAACAATTGTCGCTGCTGCGGCTCCCGTATAGGAAAAAGAAGAGATCAATAAAATGATCAAGGGAAGCCCCAGGATTGCCATGATGACATGTATCCGGGAATAAAGCTGAGTTTTTCCGCTGACCAGTAAGAATTGTACGCGAAAAGCATTCGCGTGCACAAAAAATACCGAAATAAGCAGCAGCCGTAATGAGAGGACTGCTTCAGGAGATTCATTCCCGCAAACAAATCTAATGATCAAAGGAGACAAAATAAAGATCAAAGGCATGATAGTTAAAGAGATCGTAGTGGTGATCTGTTGAATATGGCCCATGATCTGGAATGCTTTTGCCTTGTTCCGGTGGAATATATGGCTTAAGCGGGGGAAGATCGCCTGGGAAAAAGACATTAAAGGGAATGTCTGGCAGGCGTTGGCTATCCTTTCAGCAATAGAATAGTATCCGGTGACATTATTGTTGGTCAATAAGCCGATCGCAAAGACCCGAGAGGCGGTATAGACGTTGATGGCCGCTATGGAAATAAAAATATCCCAGCTGCTTTTCAGGTGTTTGCCGATATGTTTATATCCCTGCAATGAGAATGATATTTGGAATCTTTTTATGACAAGCATTTGTCCGAAGATGCCGGTCAGTATGTATACACAACAGCCGGTAAACGGTACCAGGATATAGTCCTGAGGCGACCGCACAAAAATGAAGATCAATCCCGCGAACAGTATCCCCCCGAGAATGTTCAAATTAGTGATATATTTCATTTTTTCCGTGCCCTGGAAGAACCAGGTAGGAAAGATCGTATTTCCTACTACTCCGGCGAACGTAAAGAGATAGACCGGCCAATCGCCCTTGAATTTCGGGATAGAGAAGACGATGCCGCAGAAGAGGATGAAGCTTACACATATCAACGCGGCTTTTGTCATCATGACCGCCGAGTATGTCTTTGACATCTTCGAGAGGTTGTCACGGCACAGGGAGATCTCTTTTGTCGCGGTAACGTTAAATCCGTAATCCATCAGTATCATGAAGTATTGGACAAAAGCCTGCGCGAATGCCAGTAATCCGAATTTCTCCGCTCCGATGACCCTGAAGAGGTAGGGCAGGATGATTATCGGCAGGATATAGGTAATGAATTGCAGCGTAGAAAGCGCGGTGGCATTATCGATGACCACTTTGCTTTCCTGCGGCCGCGCCATTGTGTAGGTTTTTTTGATCAGTTTTATCAAGGAATGCATGGGTTTAATTTACACTGTTTTTCCTCGCGCGTCAAGTGAGGTAATAATAAAAATATTTATTAAGATTTGACGATTGTAATGATATAATTCTACCATGAAGGTATTCCCTCGTCATTTCATTTGGGGTGCTGCGACTTCTTCTTATCAGGTTGAAGGAGATAATACCCGCGCTGACTGGTGGCAGTGGGAGAAGTCTGTCGGAAAAGAGAATTCCGGCGCTGCCTGCCGCCACTACCAATTGTATGAACAGGATTTCGACCTGGCTAAAGAGCTGCATCATAATGCCCACCGCCTTTCTATAGAGTGGAGCCGTATTGAGCCTGAGGAAGGAAAATTCTCTGAAGAAGCTTTAGAGCATTACCGCCAGGTTATCCGCGCGCTTAAAAGCCGTAATATTGAACCTTTCGTGACACTGCATCATTTTACTAATCCTGAGTGGTTCACCCGCTTAGGCGGATGGGAAAAAAAGAAGGCTGTGGATTATTACCTGCGCTACTGCGGGTTTGTGGTGCCTGCTTTGGCAAAAGATGTTCATTATTGGATCACGATCAATGAGCCGACCATATATATTTCCCATGCGTATTTGTTCGGTTTTTGGCCCCCTCAGGAAAAGTCGATCCTGAAAGTTAAAGCAGTCGAAGGCAATTTTATCCAAGCTCACCTGAAAGCATACCGGCTGATTCACGCAACATACCGGAGCTTAGGAGAGAAGGGCCCTGCAGTAAGCATTTCTCAACATATGCAGGCGTATATCCCCTGTAGAGAGAATATCGTAAACCGTTTTGCCGCAACTTTAAGGCATGATTGGTTTAATTGCGGTTTCATTGATATTTTTACCCGCTCGAAAACCCTGGATTTTATCGGTTTGAATTATTATTCCCGCCAATTGGTAGAGGTAAAGAAATTGGGGATAAGTCATCTCTTAAGGGGCACCTGTGAAGATAACTGTTGTCCGGTTAAGAAAAATTCCCTGGGCTGGGACATTTATCCGCAAGGCATATATGATGTGTTGGTGAAACTTAAGAAATATAAACTCCCGATCATAGTGACGGAGAATGGTATTTGCACGCTTGATGATAAGGAGCGTTGGGACTTTATACGCGTGCACTTGGAGCATATCCATCGCGCTATGGAAGCAGGTGTTGATGTTCGCGGTTATCTGTATTGGTCGCTTATGGATAATTTTGAGTGGGATAAAGGTTTCGCCCCGCGGTTTGGTTTGATCGATATTGATTATAAGACCTTTGGGCGAACGGTCAGGGAAAGCGCCCGCTTATTTGCCCGTGTCTGTGAAACCGGCATCGTTGAATAGCGGGGACGTTCCCCAAAGGTGCACCCTGATGAGCGATAACTGATTATATGACAATAAATTATGAACCTGTTTATGTCCATGAGTGATCCTGTTGATAATACCCGCTTGATCTATTCTACTTCGCAGGGGTCGATCTGTCCGGGTTGCGCTCAATCAGTTGATAGCTGCGCCTGCCGTCAGATCAAGAAAATATCGATTCCTAAAACCGATGGGAAGCCCAGCCTGCGATATGAGACCAAAGGACGTAAAGGTAAAGGGGTGACTCTTATAAGCGGGTTGCCTTTGAGCGAAGCGGATCTTTGGGGATTAGTTAAGAAATTAAAACAGCGTTTGGGCACCGGCGGTTCAGTTAAGGGCTATGCTCTTGAATTGCAGGGTGATCATCGGGAACAGGTAGCGCAGGAATTGCGTAAGCTTGGTTTTGCGGTTAAATAAGTTGCTCAGGGGAAAGGACCTTTTATGAAACAGTTTGAGCGTTTGTTTTCTCCGGGATTGTTTTCTTTTGCGAAAAATGTGTTTGCCCCTGTTATCGTGTTTATGTTCTTGTATGGGCTGGGAATGGCGAATCTTTTTATTATTATGCTCGTTGAGCGTTCGCCTGCCGCCGAGATACTTTACAATGGCGCTCTCGCGGTCGTTATTTTTGCGCTTCCTGCCGGGATTATAGTGTATTGTTACCGGCTTTGCGCGAGGATAAAAAGTTGGGTCCAGCGGGGTTTAGTTATTTATGCCTCCTGGGTATTTATTGCGTATGAAATGTCTTTCCTGGCGGCGTCTGCTCTTGGAGGCATCGCGCGCAGGGATGCGCGCGGGGGGGATCCCTTTACTATCTTCCTGCAGTATGCGTCTTATGCTTTTGGATTATTGTTGTGGGCGCAGATCTTAATTATCCCTTGGATCTTGATATCTATCCGGGTCCTTAAGAAGTTCGGTGAAGCACGATTGTTTCCGTCCCAAGGGGTAAAACGGTGAGCGGTTTATGTGAGATTGAACCGGTCCCCGTCGGAAGCCGGAAAAGTCTCAAAACGGGAATGATCACTATGGTATTACTGAGAAGGTGTTTAATACTTTGCGCGGTATTGTCGTTGTACTTTCCGCTTCAGGCGTTATATGCGGGAGCAGCTTGGGAGAAAAAGGGTGATTTTTATTTTCTCACAAAAAATACGAGGGATAACTTCAGCGCTCCTTCCGCGGGAGCTAATAAATTCACGAGTAAATATTTAGCGTACAACGGAATAGATTTCTTGGTGCGCGGGGCGGATAATTGGACTGATTATGGCAGGCTTAACCTTGAGGGTAATAGTATGTTCCGTCTTCCGATACGTCCCGGAATGAAAATAGAGGAGATCCATCTTCTTTCCGGAGGGAATTTCGGAAATAGTTATACGCATGACGCTTATTTGCGTTTATATGGGGATAATTATTATTACGCGGTCATCTCGGTCATTTTTGCCTATCAGGATGGCAGTTATAGTTCGCGATCCGTTCCTGTTTTCTGGGATTGGTTCCATTTGCCTGAAGAAGAATGGTCCAAGGAGGGAGCTAAGATCAGGTCGCTCGGCAGTAACCCTGTGCGTAAAGATTGCAGTATTTTTCATATAACCTTCATAAATCCTCAGCCTTCGGGTCTGCTGAAAGATGTTTTGCTCACGGATAGTTGGTTAAGTGACCGTCCTTTTTCGGAGATATTCGCTGTGACACTCAAATCTTCTGATACACTTGATGCAATCCCCCGGCAGGATCTGCAATTTAAGGCTCAAACGAAAGACGCTTTGTTAGGTCCGGCTGATACAAATATCCAATGGTCATTCGACAATGGCCTGGATGGCTGGAATCCCGGTCATTCCCGGAATTGGGATGCGGATGCTTCTTGGAAAGCGGAAAGTTTCGGAAGAAAAGGAGTTGTTTCTATTCCCGCCTGTGGTTGGGCAGGGGAGAAATTCAGCTGGATCGAGAAGAAAATAAATTTGCCTGATCGGGATAAGCTGAAATTGCAGTTCTTACGCCACAGCGCGGAGTATAGCCAGCAGGATAACTGTTGGACTGACAGCTTGTTAAAGATACTGGTGAAGTCGCAGGTTTGTGAGCAAACCGTCTATGAAAGGCTTTATAGCGGGGAGTGGAGCCTTGAGACGGTTGATCTATCGGCTTTCAGGAGACAGTCTGTGATCTTAAGATTTGAGAATCACGGAGCGGGGACTGTGCGGCTTGGGCAGTCCAGTTCGCCTGCGTGCGATGGGGAAGATGTTTTGATCGATGATATTCATGTTATTCGTTGATACTATAAAAAGGAGTTTCGTATGGCTCAATTAATCAAAAAATCAAAACTTACCGGACAGCCGCCGGAGACATTGCTTTATGAGGGAAAATCAAGATCTGAACAGGTCAAGATAACGATCTTCGATTATGATGAGAATAATTTTATTGAAAAAGAGACTTTTGGGGCTGAGGATTGTATCCCGTTCAAAGAAAAGGCGACGGTGACCTGGATCAATGTCGACGGGGTCCATCGCATCGATATCCTGGAGAAATTGACATCGTCGTATAATATCCATCATTTGGTGCTGGAAGATATCTTAAATATCAATCAGCGCGCCAAGGCAGAGGATTTCGGCGAATATATCTTTATCGCGGTAAAAATGCTTACGTTCAATGATGGTGTAGATGAAGTTGTCGATGAGCAGGTGAGTATGATCCTGGGGAAAAATTTCCTGATCTCTTTTCAGGAAGAGAAACAGGGTGATGTTTTTGACGGGATCCGTCAGAGGATCAGGGCAGGTAAAGGCCGTATCCGCAAGATGGGCGCGGATTACCTGGCATACGCGCTCTTGGACGCGATCGTTGACAGTTATTTTTCTATCCTTGAGAAGATCGGTGAAAAGGTCGAGGCTTTGGAAGAGACTGTGGTCAGTAATCCTTCCCCGCATGTCTTGCAGACCATCAATAAATTAAAAAGGACCCTGATCTTCTTGCGGAAATCTGTCTGGCCGCTTCGTGAAGTTGTTCATGGGCTTACGCAGTTTGAATCCGGAATGCTCAGCGATAATGCTTTAGTCTATTACCGTGATATCTATGATCATGTCATTCAAGTCGTTGATACTATAGAAGCGTTCAGGGATACCGTCTCGGGAATGTTGGATATTTACCTTTCAAGTTTAAGCCATCGCCTGAATGAGGTCATGAAGGTCTTGACTATTATTGCCACCATCTTTATGCCCCTGACGTTTATCGCGGGTATCTATGGGATGAATTTTCACTGGCAGGGGTCCCGTTTTAATATGCCGGAATTGAATTGGAAGTTCGGCTATTTCTTTGCCCTTAGTATCATGGCCTCAGTAGCCTTAGGGATGGTTTTGTATTTTAAAAAAAAGAAATGGTTTTAGAGCAGCTGTATCCCGGCTTTGCGGGTGTTTTTTAAAAAGCGTAAAATTCCGCTTTAACGATATGCGCACTACATATAAAAAACAATGATCACGGATAATAAGAGTATAAAACTTCTTAATGCATTATTGATCATTCTCGCGGTGATCTCTCTGGTTAAATTCATTTTTACCGCGTTGCCTCAGCAGGAGGTGTATAAGAATATCGCCTATGAGGGGAAAAATGTTGTTATTGACTTTGGCAGGGCCCATCTTGAGGCTGAGCTGGGAAATGAGTCAGATGAATCATTCTTGCTTTTGAGCGGATTGGGCAGCCAAACGCAAGCCGCCGAAGGGATGTTCCTTACTCATACGGGAGAACAGTCCAGGATGGTCAGGGATGCTTATGAGCGTTACGGCCAGTGTGATATGCTTACGATCCAAGCCAGGAACAATAGTTTTACGCGCCTGGTAATGTTCTCTTCCAATCCCGATGCCGCGCAGAAGATCCTTGGGGTGGTTGCCCAGTTAGATAAAGAGCCGGTGGTCGCATTGCAAGGCCGCAGGTTAAGCGTAACAAATCATACATTTGACCAAAAGGCCCGGCGCAGCCCGGATATCCCCGAAATTATCTATTTAGTGGATGATATTAAGATCATTGAGTTTGCTGCTCAGAAATAGTGTTAAGAGTCACCGGTTCTTTTTACAAGTTTATGCGAATTTATAAGTCGGGGGCGAAATGTCCGCTGTTAAGAATAACTTAGCCGTATGTGCGGTATTAGTTTTAATGTCGATAGGAGTCTATATGAGTGGATATGCGAAAGCTCAGGAGAAGATCAAGGTTTTTAATGTCGCCACCGGTAAGGTCGATGAGGTGGAAACGATCAATAAAACTGATGCGGAATGGTCGAAGATATTAACTCCGGAGCAGTTCTTTATCACTCGTCAAAAAGGCACCGAAAAGCCTTTTGCAGGCCATTGCGTTATCCCTGAAAAAAGAGTTGGTGTTTACCGGTGTGTTTGTTGCGGGACTGACCTGTTTCTTGTGGAGACAAAGTTTGAGTCAGGGACCGGCTGGCCGAGTTTCTGGGACCCTGTTTCCGACCTGAATGTTTTGGAAGCCGCTGATAACAGTTTCGGTATGCAAAGGAAAGAAGTTTTATGCGCCCGCTGCGGGGCTCATCTGGGCCATGTTTTTGACGACGGCCCGCCGCCTACCGGTAAGCGGTATTGTATAAACGCCGTGGCGCTGGTTTTCGCGAAGGTCGATTCTCCTCAGAAAGCAAAATTTGAAAAAGCTGTTTTTGCGGCGGGATGCTTTTGGGGTGTTGAGTCGGTGTTCTCCCCGGTCCAGGGCGTTGTTAAGACCACGGTAGGCTATACCGGCGGTAAAACAAAGAACCCCACCTATAAAGATGTCTGTACTGATAAGACCGCCCATGCGGAGGCCCTGGAAATAGAGTATGATCCCGGTATCATATCGTATGAGAAATTGCTGGATATTTTCTGGATTACCCATGATCCGACGACTTTGAACAGTCAGGGGCCTGACAGCGGCAGCCAGTACCGCTCGGCGGTCTTTTATCATAGCCCTGAACAAATGTCCGCGGCGCTTATCTCCCGGGAAAGGATCGCGAAATCAGGTAAGTTCCGTGATCCGATCGTAACAGAAATTGTTCCTGCTCAAACATTTTATCCGGCTGAAGAATACCATCAGCAGTATTTCCGGAAGCGCGGGATAAAGCCGTCGTGCCATGTGCCGCAGAAATAAGAAAATTAGGGACAGCTCATATACGCGGGACTTTACTTTTTAAGCTATGCTGTTATAATACATTCCTTCCGGTGATCCTTTGATCCGATCCCAAGTTAATCTTTATTAATTGTTTCTAAGCTAAGAATAAAATAATACGATGATCTCTGTTAATAATGTGTCATTGCAGTTTGGCCAGCGCAAGCTTTTTTCCGGCGTTAACATCGTTTTCTCGTCAGGAAATTGTTATGGATTGATCGGAGCTAATGGCTGCGGTAAATCCACATTCTTGAAAATACTTTCAGGCGAGATCGATTCTACGGCGGGTGATGTCGATATTGCCCCGGGAAAGCGTGTTTCTGTGTTAAAACAGGATCAGTTCGCTTTTGATGAGTTTACGGTATTGATGACGGTAATAATGGGCCATAAGAAACTTTTTGAGATCATCACTGAGAAAAACGCGTTATACGCGAAGGCTCCGTTCACTGCTGAGGATGGCATGCGCGCTTCAGAGCTTGAGGGTGAGTTTACGGAATTAGAAGGATGGAGCGCGGAATCCGACGCGGCAAAGTTGTTAAGCGATCTGGGGATCGATGAGTCTTTGCATATGCTGCATATGAAGCAGGTGGAGGCAGGCCAGAAAGTGCGTGTTTTGCTGGCGCAGGCATTGTTCGGTAATCCTGATATCCTGCTTTTGGATGAGCCGACCAATCATCTGGATGTCGAGTCCTGCATGTGGCTGGAGGAGTTTTTGTGTGATTTTGAGAATACGGCGATCGTGGTCTCTCATGACCGGCATTTCCTGGATAAGGTCTGTACCCATATCGCGGATATCGATTTCGGCAAGATCCG
>CAZPNW010000198.1:0-11261 GCA_964588175.1 uncultured Planctomycetales bacterium | reverse complement strand
AAAAGATCCGCGTTTGTCTTAAAAATGATCCCTTCTTTTTCTAAGATTCTGACTCTCCGATTAATGATCTTCTTATCCAGCTTAAAATCCGGGATCCCATACGTAAGAATACCTCCGACAGCATCATCTTTCTCGAATACGACCACTTGGTGCCCGGCTTTATTCAACTGGTCAGCGCAGGCAAGGCCGGCAGGGCCTGAACCGATGACCGCGACTTTTTTACCGGTACGCTTTCGAGGAGGCTGCGGCTTGACAAACCCATGAGTAAACGCGTATTCGATCACCGCTAGTTCATTTTCACGGATAGTAACCGGGTCATCGTTAATACCTAATACGCAGGAGAATTCGCAGAGCGCAGGACAGATCCTGCCGGTGATTTCAGGAAGGTTATTGGTTGCCTGCAGCATCTGATAAGCTTTCTGCCACTGTCCACGATGTATAAGATCATTCCATTCAGGTATATAATTTGCCACGGGGCAGCCCCAATGGCAAAAGGGAGTCCCACAGTCCATACAACGCGACGCCTGCTCTTTTGAATGGGCTTCAGGACGTATAAGCGCTACTTCATCAAAATCATGCACGCGTTCGCATACCGGCCTGTATGCCGGCGACTGTCGTTTAACCTTTAAGAATCCTTTAATATCACCCATCTATTCACCTTACTTTTGACTTCTTTTACCCATCCGAGACTTCTTCTAATCTTAATTTTTGCTGGAGATCCTTTTCTTCTAAGATCCGTTTATACTCGAGCGGCATGATTTTTACAAAATGCTTGGCCTTATTCTGAAAATCACCGAGCAATTGTCCGGCTGCCTCACTCTGCGTGAATTTATAGTGGTTTGTAACCAGTTGATGGACCGTTTCTCTATCTTCAGTGCCTAGCTTTTGCAGCTCTACCATTTCCAAATTGCATTTCCGGGGGAATACTCCAAGCGGATCATAAATATAAGCGATACCTCCCGACATACCCGCGGCAAAATTCCTTCCGGTCTCACCCAGTATTACGACCCTTCCTCCGGTCATGTACTCACAACCATGGTCTCCAACCCCTTCGACCACCGTATAGAGCCCGGAATTGCGTATACAAAAGCGTTCTCCTGCGACTCCCCGGATATATGCTTCGCCGGTAATGGCGCCGTAGAACGCGGTATTGCCGATGATGATGTTTTCTTCAGGCTTAAAAGTAACTTTTTTGTCAGGATAGACGATTATTTTCCCTCCGGATATACCTTTCCCCACATAATCATTACACATCCCTTCCAATTCAAAGGTAACACCTTTGGCAAGCCATGCGCCGAAGCTCTGCCCCGCGACCCCCGTGAAGGAGCAATGGATGGTATCTTCAGGAAGGCCGGTTTCCCCATAACGCTTGCAGACATACCCGCTGAGCATGGCACCGCTGGCCCTATCGGTATTTCTGATCTCTAAATTCAATTTAACCGGCTTTGCCTCTTCTAACGACGGTTTGGACATTTCGATAAGTTTTAGGTCTAAAATCTTATCTATACCATGATCCTGCGCCATGCTGCAATGCGTCCCGACTGTCCGAGAAACGTGAGGCTTATAGAGCATCCTGGAAAAATCAATCCCTTTTGCTTTCCAGGGAAGGATCCCTTCATTTACCTCCAAGAGATCGGTACGGCCGATCATCTCATCCATTGTCCGCACTCCCAACTCACTCATGATCTGGCGCAATTCTTCAAGCACAAAATTAAAATACCGCGTAATATACTCCGGCCTGCCCTGAAACTTTTTTTCCAATATTTCATCCTGGGTAGCCACACCGACAGAACAATTATTCAAATGGCAATGGCGCAGCATCACACATCCCATAACAATTAAAACAGCGGTACAAAAACCGAATTCTTCAGCTCCCAAAAGCGCAGCCATAGCTACATCACGGCCGGTGCGCATCTGGCCGTCAGTCTGTAAACGCACCCTGCTCCTGAGATCGTTCAATACTAATGTCTGATGGGTTTCCGCGATCCCCAATTCCCACGGTAGACCCGCGTGTTTTATCGAACTCAAAGGAGATGCGCCCGTTCCGCCGTCACCCCCTGAGATCAAGATCATATCAGCATGCCCTTTGGCAACTCCTGCGGCGATCGTCCCTACACCGATCTCTGAAACCAGCTTCACGCTGATCCTGGCGCGGGGATTGGTATTTTTCAGGTCAAAGATAAGCTGCGCTAGATCCTCGATGGAGTAAATATCATGGTGCGGAGGCGGAGAGATCAAAGTAACCCCGGGAGTCGTATACCTGGTTTTGGCTATCGTGACACTGACTTTATGGCCGGGAAGCTGGCCGCCTTCTCCCGGTTTGGCACCCTGAGAGATCTTGATCTGCAACTCATCGGCGTTCACTAAATAATTCGTCGTTACTCCGAATCTGCCTGATGCCACCTGTTTTATTGCGCTTCGTTTGGAATCACCATTCGGCAGAGGCGTAAAACGAACAGGATCCTCGCCCCCTTCCCCGGTATTCGACTTACCTTTGAGCCTATTCATAGCAATAGCTATTGTTTCATGAGCGCCACGGCTTATCGAACCAAAACTCATAGCACCGGTGGCAAAACGCTTCACTATCTCTGAAACAGGCTCAACCTCTCCTAAAGGGACCATCGATGCGCTTTTCTTGAATTTTAAAAGGCTGCGTAAGGTAGTCGGGTTATTCGACTGGTCATTGATACATTTCGCGAATTCAACATATCGCTTCTGGTCATTCTTTCTTACCGCATCCTGCAAAGCAGCAATGCTCTCGGGGTTCCATAAATGGAATTCTCCGTCGCGCCTCCAATGATAAATACCTCCCGAAGATAAAAAAGGTATATCTATCGGCATTACCGGATAGGCTTCTTTGTGCCTCAAAAGCGTCTCTTGCGCGATAGTGTCAAGCCTGGCCCCGCCGATGCGCGAAACCGTTCCCGCAAAACACAGATCGATCACCTCTTGATGCAACCCTAATGCCTCAAATATCTGCGACCCGCGGTAACTCTGCAGTGTGGAAATCCCCATTTTAGATAAGATCTTTAAGATCCCTTTATCAACGGATTTACAGTAATTCTTTAAAGCGATCTTTGGCTCAAGGGATAATTCCCCGTCTTTGATCAATTGCTCCACTGCTTCAAAGGCAAGATACGGATTGACACAATCGGCGCCATAGCCGAAAAGCAGGGCAAAATGGTGCACTTCCCGCGGTTCTGCGCTCTCGATAAAGATACCGATCTGCGTCCTTAATGATTTACGCACCAGGTGATGATGCACTATCCCTGTCGCCAACAACGCGGGCAGCCCCGCGCTCGCCCGGTCTACGCCTCGGTCGCTTAAAACAATAAAAGTATATCCTTCTTTAATGGCATCTTCGGCGTCAGCGCAGACCCTTTTAAGCGCCTTACGAAAACCGTTCTTTTCTGAAACCGCAAACAACAAAGAGATGACCTTGGCCCTAAAACCATTGATCTTGATTTTCTTGATCTTCTCCAGTTCGTTATTCGTGAGGATCGGATGTTTAATGAGAAGCCTATGGCAATGCTCAGGAGTCTCCTCCAACAAATTCTTCGCAGGGCCGATGAAACTAAACAAACTCATGACTAATTCTTCCCTGATAGGATCTATCGCGGGATTAGTGACCTGCGCGAAAAGCTGCTTAAAATACGTATAGAGCAATTGCGGTTTCGAGGATAACACCGCATGGGGTGAATCATTTCCCATGGAACCAATAGGTTCCTGGCCGGTCTCAGCCATGGGTTTAATAATGGTTTTCAGGTCTTCCCGGGTATAGCCGAATGCCTTTAAGGTAACGGATAAATCCTTTACTTTTACTTCCCTGGTTTTCTTTGCAGGCTTTGCAGGCAAAGCCTGCACAGCGTCAAAATCAACCAAATGCTTTTTAAGCCATGCGCCATAGGGCTTTTGACCGGCGATCGTCGCTTTTACCTCTTTATCATCGATCAGGCGGCCCGCGTGAGTATCGATAAAGAATATTTTACCCGGTTCAAGCCTTCCGGATGAGACAATATCCTCAGGAGCGATATCCAGAACACCGACTTCAGAAGCCATGACCACGGTATCTTGTTTAGTAATAATATAGCGTGCCGGGCGCAAGCCATTGCGGTCAAGCACAGCGCCCACTCTTGTGCCGTCGGTAAAAGCGACCGCCGCGGGGCCGTCCCAGGGTTCCATACAACTGATATGATATTTATAGAAATCTTTAACCTGAGGCTCCATATGCGCATCATGTTCCCACGCCGAAGGGATAAGCATCATCATGACATGCGCAAGGGACCTACCTGATAATAAAAGCAGTTCAAAGACATTATCCAGTGCCGCCGAATCACTCCCGCCGGGAACGACAATAGGCAGGATCTTCTTTAATCCTTTTCCTAAGAGGGGGCTCTTCAAGAGGCTTTGCCGCGCCTGCATCCAATTAATATTCCCGCGCAGCGTATTGATCTCGCCGTTATGCGCCAGGAAACGGAACGGCTGAGCCAGGTCCCAGGTAGGAAAAGTGTTCGTGCTGTAACGTGAATGCACCAGGCACAAGGCGCTGCGCATGCGTTCATCGCGAAGATCCGCGAAAAATGCATCCACTTGATGAGGCATTAAAAGCCCTTTATAGGAAAATGTCCTGCACGAGATATTCGTAATATAGAAAAATGATCTTTGTTTTAATGAAGAGTTCCGGATGAGATTTTCAATTTTCTTCCTGATAATAAAAAGCGTCCTTTCGAAAAGCAGATCATCTGCCGAAGTATTTTCTCCCCGGGGAGAATGAACATTTTTCCCGATAAAAACCTGCTCAATAACCGGCTGGGTTTCTTTCGCTGACTCACCTATGACGCTCTTATCAACCGGCACTTCCCTCCACCCTAAAAGCAGTTGCTGTTCTTCCTTGATCACTGCCGCAAACGCATTTTTACAGAATGCCCGTTCTTTTTTATCCGTCGGCAAGAAAACAAGCCCGGCGCCGTATTCCCCCTGCCCGGGGATGTCTATTTTTTCCCCGCGGCAGGCAGCGGCAAAGAATTCATGCGGCAGCTGGATCAAAATACCCGCCCCGTCACCGGTCTTCGGATCAGCACCGGTGGCGCCGCGATGGGAAAGCCGATGCAACACCTCGATCCCCTGGCTGACGATCTCATGGGAACGCACACCTTTTATGTTACAGACAAACCCGACACCGCAGGAATCATGCTCAAAGCGAGAGTCATAGAGGCCGTACTGTTCTAATCTTTTACGATCATCCATCATTGGGTCCATTGATTTATCAATTTATAGATGTTTATAGATATTCGGATCGATCCCTAATTTTCTTATTTTTGTACGCATGGTATTGCGGTTAATACCTAAAATGCGGGCGGCTTTGAGCTGGTTGCCTGCGGTACGTTCTAGCGCGCGTTCAAACAAGGGTTTCTCGACAGTTTCAATAATGAGTTTATATAATACCCCTCTTTTCTCATTAAACAAGAAATTTTCCAACTCAATAACCTTACCTTTTAACGAATCGACATCCATTCTTGCGCCCCGGCGTATTCCATGCCTAAAGTTTAAGCAATACAGAATAAAAAAAAACGCCCATCCAAACGCGGTCCTTTGCGCCTGTGATGAACGTCAATGTTCAGTTTCTTTCTTTACTGCTGTCGGCACAACAATGTGCCTAAATAATATACAATAGCTTCTTATTATATACAAGTAAAAAAATAATAATCTTGGTAACACTTATTTTAGCATGAAAGAACACAAGTCACAGGTCACAAGTCACAGGTCGCAAGACACAAGTAATCGACAGTCCATGATGAAGGGAAATCCGGTGAACAGGGAATCCGGAACTAGGGGATCCGGGGATCGGGGTTAACTTATGATAAAATTGACACTCCTACAAATGTAAAAGTGTCAACAGATCTCCAGGCGTCTACAACATGGGTAAGGCTTGGCTGTGTTTTTGCGGGGCATAAAGGCAAGGAGCGGGCACGGTGTCCGAGCGCGTAGCGCGAGGACGAGCGACGCAGCCGACCTGAGTGCAGCCCCGCCACGCCGGGGCGGGGCAAACGTCCCCGCAAAAACACAGCCAAGACGAACCCTCTCGCAGATATCTAAAGATTTTCGGGCAAAATCGACCTGAGCGAGAAAATTGACAGGGGCATTCTAGGTAAGTTCGCTGTAATAAAAACGGGGCTTGCCCGGGCAATACCGGACAAACCCCGCACAACTTCAAAAAACCGGCAAATTATTTTCCGCCGATTATCTTTTCTGCTTCTTTACGGTAAGCATCCATCACATACGGTATACCTGAGATCTCTTCCGCTTCTTTGGTCAAGCTCATCAGGTCTTTGCGTGAGATGCTCTTGAGGCTGAAATTCCGCGAGCCAGCCATCAATTGCTGTAACCCAACCCTTAAGCGCTGGCTGAAGGTATAGATACCCACAGCTCCCAACGGGATATCTTTCATATCTTTGCCGTATTTCTCCGCTAATTCCTCATAACAGACGAAGATCTCTTCCGGCTTTGTCCCGAATTCAGATACCGTCGGAGGCAAGGTACCGTTCTTGATCCAATCGCCGACGTTCTTTCCGACAAATCCAGGGATCATGAGCGCCCGGCCCATACACACGGCCTTGACATACGGAGACCCCATGGCAAGTACTTTAAAGATATGATCCTCAAGGGCAAATCCACCTGCGATAGCAATATCAGGGATCCTCATTTTCTGCTTGGCTAATTTGTCGCAGAATTCCTGCGTCAACGCCTGCAGATAGAATGTAGGAATACCCCATTCCTGCATCATTCTCCAGGGGCTCATTCCGGTTCCGCCGGGAGCGCCGTCAATGGTCAAAAGGTCGATCTTTGCCATTGAGGAGAACTTTAACGCCTGCGCTAATTCCACCATAGAATAGGCGCCGGTCTTGAGCGTTATCCTCTTAAACCCAAGGTCCCTCAAACGTTTTATCTCTTTCATAAAGCCCTCTTCAGAGACAAAACCTAAGCGGGAATGGCGTTCGAATTCTTTGATAGCGCCTGCTTTAAAAGCCTCCTGGGTAGCATGCACTGTCGGGTCCGGGGTAACGATATACCCGCGTTTCTTCAATTCGAGTGCCCGTTCAAGGGACTTAACCTTGATCTCGCCGCCGATACACTTGGCGCCCTGGCCCCATTTCAGTTCAATGGTATCCAATTTATGTTTCTTACGCACATATTCAGCAACGCCTAAACGGGTATCTTCGACGTTCATCTGAACCAAGATCTCGCCGTATCCGTCATGGAATCTCTTGTAAAGCTCGATCCTCCTATCCATATCAGGGGCGTTAGTGATCTTTCCTTTACTGTCTAATTCCAGTTTCGGGTCAATACCGCAGACGTTCTCGCCGCAAACAATGGTGACACCTGAAATGGCAGCGCCGATAGCAAAATGCTCCCAATTCTTACGGGCGATCTCCGTTGAACCCAGCGCGCCGGTAAAAATAGGCATTTTCATTTGAACCTTCATATCCCAGCCGTATTCGGTCTGAGTATCGACCGAAGGGAACGTGGCGGTATCCGGGCCTCCCTCAACTCCCTTAGGCATACCGTTTGCGCCCTGGGCGTAACCCTGGATATTCAAATGGGAATAATCAACAGGATAATCCTTGTCGCCTCCTGCGGTCATTTCACCGAAGGGCCCCGGATAAATTACTTCTCTGCCTCTAAATGATGATTTAAATACTTCGCAATTACCGCGGCAAGACTCAAGGCAGCGGGAACATAACCCTGAGCAAGGCACTACATTTTTAGAACGATTGAATGTACGAGTTGCGTCATTTCCTCCTGGAGTTCGTAAATTCATAATCCCCCCCTTTGCCACAGAAAGTGGCATACCCGGCAATCCGATTAGCGCGGGGTGTTACAATAAAAAGTTGGACTGCTTAACAACTATGCACATTATGCTTATTTTTTGGGCACCATTGCTCAAAAAAAAAGACGACCTTCTCACGAGAGAATGGACGCCATTGTCCACTGCAAATCATGTAAAAGGTATCTTACCATAAAAGGCTGTTTTGTCAACTGTTGGATTAATTGGATAACTGGCGCGGAATAAAAGACTTTCTTCCCAATAAAAATAGCAACCAGGTCGCATGACACAAGTCACAAGACACAGGACACATGTAGTCGATAGTCCATAGTCAATGGTCGATGATCCATAGTTATATGGTATCAAGTGAACGGGTGACTTGGCTGATTCCCGAGCAGGGCATGGAGGCAAGCCTGCCTGCCGGTAGGCAGGGACCCGTTCACTCATAAGGACATTAACCGGACACAAGTCGCAGGTCTCATGTCGCAAAGAGTCGATGGTCCACGGTTTATGACAATAAAACAACTATAGATCTGCGACTTGAGACTGAGACGCTGGCGACTGGGGACTGGGGACTGGCGCACTGGGACACTGGCGACCGGGGTTCTGCAGATCGAGAAATTTAAAAAAAGAATACAGGCTTATTACCTTACTTTTGACTTTGTTACGACTCCATCTTTTCTTGAGGATGCAGCTTCTTCCAGCGCTCAACAAAAAGGAAAAAAACCCCCGGGCCGAAGGAACACACCATGACTGCCAGGCCGAAAACGATCCCCAGGAATGTGCCAAAACCGGCGCAGCAATAATTCCTGTAGCGCGCCAGGATATGCAACGGGACCGCGACTAACAGCTCCAGGATACTGCCGCGGAAGAAACTCAGGCGGATCCTCTCCAAAAAAGATTGCGGGGCAAGTTTCCTGCTCCAGATAAAAAAAATACAACCCCAAACTACCCAGGACACCCCTAACGCAACAAGCGCCAACCATTCCTTCATATCTTTACCCTGGCTCATGGTTTCATTGATCGCCAAGACTATTCCCGCAACGAGTAATGCCATCAACAAAGAAGAAAATACCACGACCGGCATAATACTCCGCTGAGCAGTTGGCCTGCGATCGGTCAGATCGACATGGACATCAAGTAACGCTGCCTGGGCGGCCAAAAACAACGCAAAACCTGCCCAATAGGGCCAATGGGTAAAAAGATCCTTAAAGGCATGGAGATCAATATTGTTTTTAGGATCAAGGCTCAAGAAAGACAAAATAGTGACAGGAAAGGTAAAAATGATAATGATCAATCCGTACAGCACCAATACCACCAGAGCCCATTTTTTCATACCATCCCCCTTGATAATATTAGGAATTTACCTTGATCATGTAATTAGGTTACGGTTAAGATATTTGTTTAGTTGTTGGGTTAGGTAGTTAGGTTACTTCAAACCCTTTCACTTTTCCTAACTACCAAACTTACTGCTTAACCATAACCTAACGACCAAAACAAATAGACGCCTAAAGCAATAACAAGCCTCTACGCTTCTTTTTTTATCACCTTGAAAAACTGCAGCTTCTTACACTGAGGGCATAAACCCAGGGTCCTTTTCCCTTTACTCTTGGCGTAAGCGCGCACGCCCCCGGCAGCCCAATATGATATCGAATAACCGCACTGAGGGCATTCCAAAAACCATTTTTTGGATTCATCCTCGACTTTCTGAAAAACCTTCTTAGGCAATAACTTTTTAAGAATTTTGCGCAGCATATCGCGCCCTCCTTATCTATAGGTAATATCCACAAAAACCCGCCTTAAAATAGTATACATCCTAACAAATTATTGTACCGCTCATATACCGCTTGTCAATGTTTAAGGAGAGTAAAGCGAGATGAAACTTAGTCAAGATCAGAGTGATGCGGATGTGTTTGGGCGCCATTTCGCTCGCGGCTGCCGTGGACTGATTTCGAGCGGGGCATAAAGGCAAGCCTGCCTGACGGCAGTCAGGGAGCGGGCACGGTGTCCGAGCGCAAAGCGCGAGGACGAGCGACGCAGCCGACCTGAGTGCAGCCCCGCCACGCTGGGGCGGGGCAAACCTGCCTGACGGCAGACAGGCGTCCCCGCGAGAAAACAGGACAAGGCGCCGAGAAACCATCTTCACTTGAAATCTGTCAGAGGTGTATAAATTAACCAAGGTTAATGGCTGGAACGATGAATTATTCATCATTCAGATTCTTCGTTAAATAACTATGGGAAGCACCTCAGAATGACGCAGATAGTTCTATTATTTCAAGAAAGTTGCGATAGATGATTTTGGCGTGCGCGTCAAAGGAAGCTTTGTTTTCGCGGAATTCGTTACGGATTTTTGTAAAAACCGATTGTTGTTTATTCTTTGCATAAGCATCTATCCAGGAATTAACGATCGGGGGAGTCACTTCGACATGGAATTGTACCCCATAGGCATTCTTACCGAAACGAAATGCCTGGTGCGGGCATTTCTCTGATGAAGCTAACAACACACCACCTTTGGGGATTCCAAACATATCCTCATGCCACTGAAAAACCTTCAGATCAGAAGGCAAATCTTTAAAAAGGACGTCCCGCTTGCCGGCTTCAGTAAGCTGCACCTCTGAAAATCCGACCTCTTTTTGCGGAGACTTGCCAACTTTGGCGCCTGCTGCTTTTGCCAAAAGCTGGCTGCCCAGGCAAATGCCAAGAAAAGGAATACTTTTCTTGAGGATTTCTTTTAAAAAAACATCTTCCCCTTTTAAGAAAGGAAATTTATTATCTTCATAAACATTCATCGGCCCGCCTAAAGAGATAACCGCCTCTATTCCCTGAAGGCTGCCCGGCAACAGATCACCTTTACTCAGGTCAAGAATAGAAAAAGGCCGGGCAATATCGTTAAAGAAATCTTCGATACTCCCCGGCCCTTCGATATCTATATGCTTTACCGCAATGATCATGCGTTACATATTCGCTTATTTAATGAACAACATTTCCCTGTATTTCGGCAGGTCCCAATGTTCGTCGGAAACAACCGATTCCAGAGCATCAACGTGCTTCCTGATATGCTCCATCAAAGGCTTAAGCTCTTCGAAATAAAGCTGAGCGCGTTTTTCTCCGTCGAGTTTTTCCGCCTTCTCGAGAAGCTTCATCATGGCTTTGGTATTGCGCCTGACGTAATAGATCTTTGAGGTGACCTCGCTTAAATGCTCTTTCTGATCATCAAGAGCGGCTTCCTCAAATTTTACCTTCGCCCCCTTCTTAAGATTAGCCACTTCACCGATGGTCTTTGCCAACATATGCTGGTATTCGATGCCCGCAGGCACGACACTGGCGTTTACCATTTCGTTAAGCGTCTGCGCCTCGATCTCTAAAATCAGGTTATAGGTATGGATCCAGATGTGATACCTTGCCACCAGCTCTTCCTTGGTAAAAACTTTGTATT
>CAZPNW010000197.1:0-5263 GCA_964588175.1 uncultured Planctomycetales bacterium | reverse complement strand
ATCAAAGCGATCGTCAGGGGAGCCAAGACAGGGGAGACCGGCGACGGCAAGATCTTCGTGCTCGACCTTAAGGAATGCGTGCGTATCCGTACCGAAGAACGAGGCTCAGGGGCGATCGGATGATCTCGGTGGAAGTGCGATATCCGGGATAAATCCCGGGAATTAAACATAAGCAAGGAAAAAACGGGTGTAAGCGGAAAGCCGCTTTATCCGTTTTTTTTCTATAGATGAATACCGCGATCCTCCTGCTCCGAATTTGATTGAAACCTGTCTTATTTAGCTGTAGAATAGCTGTGACAGAATCGATGAGTGTTTTCGAATGACCTATGGATAGGGAGTTTTATTGGAGGTGACAGGTGAGCGGTGGTGAAATTTATTTAACACAAAAAGGCTTCGATAAATTAATGCAAGATTTGGATTATTTGAAAACAACGCGGCGCCGGGATATTTCCAGGGCTATTGCTACGGCCCGGGCTCATGGTGATATCAGTGAGAATGCGGAATATGACGCGGCTAAGGATGCTCAAGGGCTTAATGAAAAGAAGATCGCGGAGCTGGAAGATAAGATGAGCCGGGCGCGTATTCTTGATGATCAATCTATTTCTAAAGATGAAGTGCTTATTGGAGCGATCGTGGATTTAATAGACCTTGATTCAGAAGAAAAACTTCAATATACGCTGGTTTCAGAACTGGAAGCGGATTATGCCGCAGGTAAGATCTCCGTTACTTCTCCGGTCGGTAAAGCGTTAATCGGGCATAAGGTAAATGAGGCCGTAGAAATCACGGTGCCCGCAGGCGTCTTAAAGTATAAAATTATCAAGATCGACCGTTAGATCATACATGATCCCGTAATGGGTAACTCGAAGGCTCGATTAAAAGAATATTATATGCGTCTGGCAATGGCTGAGGGCCGTAAGAATACGGTGTCTCTTGCCGGCGGGCCGTTCGGCGCTTGTATTACCCGTAAGGGGATTGTAGTGGCTGTAGCGCGTAACACTGTTTTAAAGCATGATGCAACCGCTCACGCGGAAATAAACGCGATCAGGGCAGCATCACGGAAGCTCAAGACGTGGGATCTTTCAGGATGCCATATTTATTCGACGACGGAGCCTTGTCCTATGTGTTTCGGCGCTATCCATTGGGCAAGGATCAGTGCGCTTGTCTATGGGACTTCTATAGCGGATGTAAATAAGCGCGGGTTTCATGAATTGAATATTTCTAATGCCCGGCTTAAAAAACTGGGGAAAAGCCCCTTGAGTATTTACCCCGGGTTTTTGCGGCAGGAATGCCTGGAATTGCTGGTTGCTTGGGACCAATCGGAAGGTAAGCGCGTGTATTAAGATCGTCTTTGAAACATCCTGGGAATAAGCGTGTATATCAGTCACCGGAGGTGGCGATATGCTTAAAGAAAAATAGTCTATAGGCAATTCCTTAAAAGAGGCAGAAAAGGGAATTGCTTTTTTGTTTCTTAAAGGAAGATAGGCAAAATCTATGAGGATCCTCTTAGTGGAAGATGAAATCCGTATCGCTGATTTTATTAAACGCGGCTTAGGGGAGGAACATTATACGGTTGACCTTGCTGCGACCGGAGAAAAAGCGCTTTTTCTTGCAGAAACCAATCCCTATGATCTGATCGTCCTCGATATTATGCTGCCTGACGGCGATGGTAGGGATATTTGCCGGCAACTGCGCAGCAATAAGGTGCGTGTCCCTATTTTGATGCTTACGGCTCGCGGGTCGACCGAGGAAAAAGTCTCAGGTTTAGACTCCGGCGCGGATGATTATCTTACCAAGCCTTTTGCTTTTGAAGAGTTCTTGGCGAGGATACGCGCGCTTTTGCGCCGCGATGCCTCGGTGAAGACGACATTTCTGACGGTAGCGGATTTAGAGCTGGATCAGCTTACTCATAAAGTCAGGCGCTCAGGTAAGGAAATCACGCTTTCCGCAAAAGAATATGCTTTGTTGGAATATTTGATGATGCATGTTAATCAGGTTGTGACCAGGACGATGATTTCCGAGCATGTTTGGGGAGATGATTTTGACAGTTTTACCAATATCATCGATGTATATACTAATTTCCTGCGTAAAAAGCTCGATAAGGGTTTTAAAAAGAAGCTTATCCATACTATTCGCGGCGTCGGCTATATTTTAAAGGAATAAGAGGCTTATGAAACTCAATTCCATACGTTTTAAGATCAGTATTTTATATACCGCTATTCTAGGTTTGATCCTTGCGGTGTATACCAGCTTTATTTATTTAAACCTCTATTATAATTTATACCGTGATTTCGACGAGCGTCTTGAAATGAAGGCTAATGCGGTGATCAATACCGTATCTTCGTATCTGAATATCCTGGGCCATGACCATTGGTCTTTTATTTATTCTTTTAAGAGATCGATTGGAGAGGAAGCGACTCATTGCGACCAGGACAAGGTGGTGCGGCTGGAGGCACTTTGGCTTAAGAATGTAGAGACTTTGGGGCTAAAAAATGATTATATCGTTTTTACGAATCCCTCCGGAGAAGCAGTAGTCGCTTCCGCAAACATGCAGCCGGAGTTAATAACGTTGATATTGAAAAGTTCTAATATAATTACTGAACAACAAAAGATGTTCACCAATGTCCGCTTCAAAGGCACAGATTTTCGTATGATCAGTATCCCGTTCTTTTTGAATAATAAAACAGTATATATTTTAAAGGTTTGTACGGCGCTGGAGCCCTTGCAGCATATCGTTAATATCATGTTGTATTACCGCTGGATAAGTGTCCCGATCATTCTTATCCTGGGTTTCTTTATCGGTGGGGTCCTTACGACGCGTATTTTAAAGCCGGTGGTCAGGATCACGGAGACAGCGCGTAAAATTACCTATGAGGACCTTCGCGAGCGGGTTAAGACCGGGCATGTCGATGAAGAGATCAAGCCTTTGGTCGAGGCTTTTAATGATATGATATCGCGTTTGGAGAAATCTTTCCAATATGTGAGTGAATTCAGCTCGCATGCCGCGCATGAGTTAAAAACGCCTCTGGCGATCATCCGGGGGCAGACGGAAGTCGCCTTGCGCAAAGAGCGAGGCATCGATGAATATAAGGCGGTTCTTAATGTGAACCTTGAAGAAGCCCAGAAAATGATAAAAATGATCGAGGATTTATTGTTGTTGACCCGGCTTGAGTATAAAACGGGGGTTTTTCATTTTGAGCAGATAGATTTAATAGCATTCTTAGGTGAAATTTATGAGCAAAGCAAAGTCCTGGCTGCTGAAAAAGAGCTTCTTGTTTCTGCTGATATGCCGGGAAAACCGGTCATGGTCAAGGCGGATAAATTGCATTTGCGCAGGCTTTTTTATAATTTAATCAATAACGCGGTCAAATTCACTCCCGTGAAAGGGAAAATAGATATTGCCGTAAAGACGGTCAATAATAAAGTTGCCGTAAGCGTTTCTGATACAGGTATGGGGATCGCTGAAGAAGATCTGCCCAAGATCTTTAACAAATTCTTTCAGAAAGATATGAAGATCAAAAGCTCAAACTCCGGGATCGGATTAGGCTTGAATATTGTTCAATCTATCGCTAAGATCCATAATGCTGATATTCAAGTCAAAAGTAAACCGGGAAAAGGGACCACGTTTACCGTTATTCTGCCGCTTGCCTGAGTATTGTGGTTCCCCAGTTTCCAGTTCTCCGGATTACCCTTTTCTATAGATTATCAATTGCATATTATTGGACGGGTCCCTGCCTGCCGGCAGGCAGGTGTCTTGCGACTATAGTCTGTGGACTATCGACCATTGACTATAGACTATCGACTACTTGTGTCATGCGACCTGTGTCTTGTGACTATAGTCTATGGACTGTGGACCATCGACTACGTGTGACCTGTGTCCTGTAACTTGTGTCTTGTGTCATGCGACCTGTGGCCTGAAGCCTGCGACCATTAAAGAAATTTAATGTTATTTTAACGTTCTTTTAATCTTCGTTTTACTATACTATAACTAGTTAAAACAAAAAGGAGCCGGCTATGAAAAAGATCCTGGTAGTGGATGATGAAAAGAATATCCGTGACATGTATACGAGTTTGCTCGTTTCTGAAGGATTTAAAGTTATTGAAGCCTCAAATGCTTCAGAAACCAATGAGATATTGAAGAAAGAAGACATCGATCTGGTGCTTTTGGATATTAAAATGCCCGATGTTGACGGAGAAACATTGTCCGAGGTGATACAAATGTTCCATAAGAATACCAAGGTGATCGTTTCAAGCGTCTATCACCCGGAGGAGCAGAAACGCATGATCTCCTGGGCGCATGATTATTATGATAAATCGCAGGGGATAGAAGTGTTATTAAAAAAGATCAAAGGGGTAGTAGAGAATGGCGCAAATTAATAAAATTCTGGTTATTGATGACGAGCCCAAGATCAGGGCTCTTTTTTCCCAGGAATTATCGGGCTTGGGGTATAAAGTCTTACAGTCTTCTGACGGGAAAGAAGCGATTACTTTATTAAGGAGGAACACGGATGTAAAAATAGTCTTGTTGGATATCTTGTTGCCGGAATCAAGCGGCCTGGATGTTTTTGATATGATAAAGAAGGAATTCCCGCAGATTAAAATATTGATTTCCAGTGTTTACGCCAAGGACGAACAGCAGTTTTTAGTCTGTAATGCCGATGGCTACTATTATAAATTAGATGCCCTTTCTGTGTTGCACAGTGAAGTGAACCGGTTGTTTACCAATAGTTTTTCTTAGGAAGAGAGGGATGCGTTATGATGGCAGAAAAAAGAGAATCCAGGCGGCTGCTCACGAGGGTCATTGCTCATTGCCAGGGGAGCCCCGAGAAGATCAAGCCGTGCGGGCGTTTCCTTTCTTTCACCAAAGATATTTCAGGAGAAGGCGCCCATATCGTGGTTTCGGAAAAAGTTGATGTGGGGGATACTTTCACTATTGGCCTGGTGGTCCCGGATTATTTTATCCCGCTTTCGATCTATAGCCAGGTTGTCTGGACAAGGGATGTTTTGCGGCTTGCGCAGGCAAAGGAAAAGGTTACCGAAGCAGGTATTAGATTTGTCAGAATGGATGGTATTGATAAACATAAGTTAACGGATTTCATCAAGGTGCATAAGCCTGCTGAATCCCGGCAAGGCATTCCTCGGTCTTTACCGGCATGAAGACGGCTTGAGGGAATGTTGGGTCTTAATAGTAAAAAAAGTTACCAAATCCTAACATTTTTTACTTGTATATAATGATATCTTGTTGTATAGTTAATGTGCACATAGC
>CAZPNW010000196.1:0-2285 GCA_964588175.1 uncultured Planctomycetales bacterium | reverse complement strand
ATAACCGATGTCGCCCCGGTTACCGGCATGCGCGCTGATAACCCGCCCATCGTATCCATATCGGTGGTACCCAGTTTTTCCTCAAGGCTGGCGGCATTGACGAACAAAAGAGACTTAAAGATCGCATGGTTAAAAAGATGGAAAACCGCCCCCGCCAGGGCAAGCGGGCTGGCTACGCCCAAAGCCAGTATGATATAACCGACCTGGCTGATACTTGAATACGCCAACATCCGTTTGAAATCATTTTGTCCCAGCGCGGCGATCGCGCCGATAATGATCGAAAAGATCCCCGTAAACATCAATATATTCTGTATCGGCGCACTCACCCCGAACACCGAAACTACTAACCGTATCAAAACATAAACTCCGGATACTTTCGTGACAATGCCTGCCAAAAGCGTAGAAACCGCCGCGGGAGCCGCTGAATAAGCATCCGGCAGCCATCCATGGAACGGCACGATCCCTGATTTGATAAATAAGCCGCACAAAAATAATCCGACGCCAAGCTTCAACAAAAAGCCGTTCGCCGGATCGCTAAAAGAGCCGTATATAGCTGAAAATGTAGTCCCGCCTGAGACCAGCACAAAAAGAGCGACCGAGGTAAGCATTAAAACAGTCGCCACCGATGAAAGAATGATATATTTAAACGCCCCTTCAAGAGCCAGGATATCTTTTCTCTTTGCGATAAGCGTAAAAGAAGCAACCGCCGTCACCTCCATAAATACATAGAGAGAGAATATATCGGTGGTCATGACGGTAGCGTTCATGCCGATCAGCAGGATCAATACCAGGTTAATGAAATTAAACCTGCTGTTTTCATCAGTGATAGTGTATCTGCCGACAAGAAGCGAGATAAAACAGACGATCGCGATAGAAAAAAGCATAACCAGCGTAAGAGGGTCTAATGCCAGTTTAAAGGCAAAAAACGGCCCCAGGGGATCCGGTGTCACGCTCCAGAAGATCAAAGGATGCAGGGCCACCAGAAGCAATTGATAGAAACACAATATTGCCGCCAGCCAGAACGCCAGCCGCTTCATTATAACTCTTAACGGCAGGTTCAATAACGCAACTATGAACAACGGCAGCAGGATTAGTAATGATAACACCTTTTAAAACCTCCTCATGAATGAAGAAATTACGGGCAACCCTCTATTCCTCCCCGTGCTATTTTAATACATAGTATACGACAAGCGCAGAACCGGTAAGCGCCCAAACAATGTAAAACGCGTAGTTACCGTTATGCAGGCCGCGTAAAACACCTGAACATCCCTGGATAACGGAAACACAGAACCGGTCAAAGACTTGATCGATCATACGGTCAAGCCACCACCCGGCACGGGAGATAACCTGTACTGCTTTTAATCCGATATCATACGGGTCAAACGCGCGCGCCTGGGCGCGGTCATAAATACCCGATAACACCGGGGCATGGCGTATATGCTCCGAGGCCTTATGGCCTCCCCCCATTATTTTAACGCTGGTAACATGATGGAACAAAGCGCCCAACAATACCAGTATAGAGACCAAAACGATCATCCCCTTATCCGGGAAACCGGAAAAATCATGGCCTTGAAGTAACGCACTACTCAAAACAGGCTGAATAAAATGATGCAGCGGTAACGTATTATAAACACCGAAAAGTATACAACAGCCGGCAATGACTATCATCGGGAACAACATCGCGATACTTGATTCTTTGATATTTTTGTGTTCTTCTTTAAGCTGACCCAGGAACGCGGCATGCCCCAATTTCAAGAAAGAAGCCGCGGTAAAGAACGCGCCTAAGATAGCGGCGAGGTAAAACAAGGAGCCCCGCTCTATTGCCGCGTCGAAAACCATTTCTTTTGAAAAGAAACCGTTAAAGGGCGGTACACCTGAGATCGAGGCGGCAGCCACAAGAAAACAAATAAAGGTAACCGGCATCTTCCTTCCTAAACCGCCTAATTTTTCCAGGTCGGTCGTCCCAACAGCTTTTTCCACTGAGCCGGCGGTAAGGAATAAACAGCTTTTATACATCGCGTGATTGACCATATGGAACAGGCCGCCGACAATACCGATCGGCAGGCACGTCCCGATCCCGAGTACCATATAACCGACCTGGCTTATCGCGTGATAGGAAAGTAATTTCTTATAGTCTTTCTGCACTAAAGCCATCATGACCGCTAAGATCACGGTAATTGAACCAATACACATCAAAAGCGTACTCAACCATGAATGGGCGCTCAGTTTGAACATATCCAATGAGATCCGCGCGAGAAAATAAATACCCAGCAATTTCTCAAGAG
>CAZPNW010000195.1:0-4210 GCA_964588175.1 uncultured Planctomycetales bacterium | reverse complement strand
GCCGACGACACTTTTGCAGCAAAAGACAGCCACGACCCCGCTGGGCAGGGATGCCGCGCGTAACGCTCGAGGGTGACTGTATATTTTATTCATCGATGTGATCTCTTGCCTGTTAAGAGCTTAACTTTCGCGATGATCTCTTTTTCCGACGGCACTCCGCCGCCTCCGCGCCCCAGGAACTCAACCAGGGACCTGTCACCTGTTGATAAACGGACATCTTCAATCATCTGTCCATAGGACATTTCCACAACTAATAACGTCCTTTTTTTCCTGCCGGCAGCTAATTTCTTGAATACGGCTTCGGGAAAAGGCCAAAGGCTCACCGGCCGGACCAAGCCGGCTTTCACTCCTTGAGCGCGTAAAGTTTTCACCGCGGTTTTAGCGATACGCGCCATTGAGCCATAGGCAACTAAAACGATCTCGGCGTCATCCGTCAGGATACTTTCAACGCGCTGCTCTTTTTCCTTGATCCGCTTGTATTTCTTTTGTAAGAGTAAATTAAATTCCTCTAGTTTTCCTTCGTGTAAATAAAAGGATTTTGCGACATTGGGCGGCCGGCCGGCGCATCCGCTTAATGCCCAGTCTTTTTTGTACGCGGCGCTCTTAGCTACTGCCTCCCTAATCTCTAAAGGTTCCATCATCTGCCCCAAGATCCCGTCTCCCAGGACGATAACGGGGGTACGGTATTTATCCGCCAGATCAAAGGCGTCGCTCATGCCATAATAGGCTTCATGCACCGTCGCAGGCGCCAGAACGATGGCGTGGTAATCGCCGTGGCCGGGGCGGGTCGCCTGAAAATAATCAGACTGGGAAGGCGCGATATTGCCTAATCCGGGGCCGCCGCGCATCATATTGACGATGACCGCGGGCAATTCAGCGCCCGCGATATAAGAAATCCCTTCCTGCTTCAGGCTCATTCCCGGGCTGGACGATGAAGTCATCGCCCGCGCGCCCGCGGCAGAGGCCCCGAAGACCATATTGATCGCGGCTAACTCCGATTCCGCCTGGATAAAGACGCCGCCTGCCTGCGGCATATACTTTGCCATATAGGCGATCAATTCATTCTGAGGCGTGATAGGATAACCCGCGTAAAAGCGGCATCCTGCCTGAATGGCGCCCGCTGCGATCGCTTCATTCCCTGTCATTAGAATTCGTTTAGTCATTAGATTCGGTTATCGGCTGCGCAGAAAGCGCGCACCGGCGCAATTCCGATTAGCGCCGGGTGTTATCGTTGCCTGATTATCACCGCTATTTAAACACCTCAATACAACAATCCGGGCACATGAGAGCGCACATCATACAGCCCAGGCACTCAGCATCATCTTTAAATTTGACCGGACGTATTCCCCGGACATTTAAATCATCATCCACCAGCAATGCGCCTTTGGGGCAAAAGCGGATGCATAAAAGACAGCCCTTGCATTTGTTCTTATCTATGGTTATTTTGCCCATATTTTAAAGGATTGCCTGCCTGACGGCAGTCAGGCTTCGTCGCCCGCCAGAAAAACTTCGGCGGGCTCCTCGCAATGACACATACCTCGGTTATCGGAGCTCGGTTGTCGGTTTTTGGTGACCTGCTGGCCGATAACCGGCCCAGGCGGAAACCTCTTTGCTTAAACCTCACCGTCTTCCTGAATCGCTTACTATCCTCACCGTCATCCTGAGTCTCTTACTTATCTCTAAGGAAGGATCTATCAAATTTCAGATTCTTCATTCATAGCCTACGACTTAGCCTCAGAATGACGAGAGATATGCTGCAATACCGTCTTAACGATGCCTTCCTTGGTCAACCCGTACTTCTCTAACAAAAGCTCTCTTTTTCCGTGCTGAAGGAATTCCGAAGGCAAACCCATCCTGACGACCGGCTTATTGACCGCCTCGCTGACCGCGCTCCCGAAACCGCCGTCGGCAACTCCATCCTCTATGCTGAATATATATTTATATTTTGCTGCCGCCTCCTTAAACAAAACGATATCTAAAGGTTTTACAAAACGCCCGTTTATCACCGTGACGGAAATTCCCTGCTTCTCTAATAAGGAGGCTGCTTCACAGGCAGTCGTAACCATGCTCCCTAAGGCGATCAGGCAGCAATTCTTTCCCGTCCTGATCACTTCAGCCTTGCCTTTTTCTAAAGCGCTCCCCTGCCTGCCGGGAGGCGGGCATATCCCTTTAGGGTAACGGATCACCGACGGCATATCTGAGCTAACCGCCAATTCAAGCATTTTCTCAAATTCCGCCGCATCCGCAGGCGCCATGATCGTCAGGTTCGGGACAGTGCGCAAGAACGCGATATCATAAATACCCTGGTGCGTGGCCCCGTCTTCGCCGACAACCCCGGCGCGGTCCAGGGCAAAAACTACCGGTAATTTTTGCAGCGCCACATCTTCGACCACCTGGTCGATGGCCCGCTGAAGAAAAGTAGAATATACCGCCACGACCGGCCTAAAGCCTCCGGCGGCCAATCCTCCGGCAAAACAAACCGCGTGAGCTTCGGCAATGCCTACATCAAAAAAGCGTTCAGGAAAGCGGTCACGGAATTTATCCAAGCCCGTGCCTTCCGGCATCGCGGCAGTGATCGCCATGATCTTGGGATTTTCTTCCGCCATAGCGACAATTTTATTACTGAAGACTTCCGTGTAGCTCTGAGCGCCGGCAGACGGCCCGGATAACGGCTTTCCGGTAGCTATTTCAAAAGGCCCGGCGCTGTGAAAGCGCACCGGGTCATTTTCCGCCGGAGCATAGCCTTTGCCTTTCTTCGTAATGATATGCACCAGGCGCGGCCCTTTTATATTCAGGATATTCTTGAGCGCCGGGATAAGCGTGTTCAGGTTATGCCCGTCGAAGGGGCCGAAATAGCGAAAACCCAGCTCTTCAAAGAGCATCCCCGGGACAAAGAGCCCTTTTAATCCTTCTTCGAATTTATTGGCGATGGTGATCAAGCGGCGGCCTTTGGGGACGCGCGATTTCACAAAGCCTTCCAGGGAATCCCTGAAGCGGTTATAGAGCGGCAATGAAATGACTTTGTTCAGATAAGTGCTTAATGAACCGACATTAGGAGCGATACTTAATTCATTGGTATTCAAAACGATGAGAATGTCTTTTTTCAGATGGCCCGCGTTATTCAAGCCCTCAAAGCATAAGCCCCCGCTCAAGGAGCCGTCGCCGATGACCGCGGCAACCCTATACGACTGCTTCTGGCTGTCCCGGGCGGCGACTAACCCGAGCGCCAAAGAAATAGCGTTGGAGGAGTGTCCGGTAGTAAAAATATCGTAGATAGATTCTTCTTTACAGGGAAAGCCCGTTATCCCCAGGTGCTTACGCAGGCTGTCAAAATTTTTATTGCGTCCGGTGAGTATTTTATGCGCGTAGGCCTGGTGGCCGACATCGAAAACGATCTTATCTTCAGGGGCGTTAAAACAATAATGCAGCGCCATGATCAATTCTACCGTCCCCAGGCTGGAAGCTAAATGGCCGCCGTTGCGGGAAACTACCTCGATCATGCGCTGACGCACCTGCGCGGCTAATTGAAACAGTTGTTCAAAGGTAAGTTTTTTGAGGTCCGCAGGGGACTCTATAGAATCCAGGAGCGTGTTACCGCCGCAGGAGGCAGCAGAAGATCTAGGTGTTTCTTTTTTTATCATCGTCTTCTTCCATCTCTGTTTCATCAAAGGCTTTTAATTCGAATTCGCCTTTTTTGTTCTTGACCAGCATATCGATCTTTTTCTTGGCAGTATCCAAACGCTGGGAACACTGGCGCGACAATTCAATGCCGTCCTGGTATTTCTTTAACGCCTCATCCAGCGACAGATCGCCCTTTTCCAGGTCATCGACTATCTTTTCCAATTTTTTTAACGCGTCTTCAAATTTTGTCTCCGACATTCTCCCCCCCTGTTATCAACAAAGTAAAAAGTGAAAAGCCAAAAGGCAAAAATCCGGGTTTATTACCTTATTTTTAACTTTTTACTTTTAACTTTTGACTCCCCGCTCGCCTGATTCCCGAATTTCCTAGTCCCGGTTATCCCGTTCACCGGATTCCCTCACAATCTCCTCCACCCTGCTGATCACGCTCCCCTGATGGAGCCGCGTTTTGATCACATCGTCTTTCTTGAGCAAAGCGGCGTCTTTGACAACGCCCAGATCAGGCATCTTAAAAGTGACGCTATAGCCGCGCGAGAGGATATTCAAAGGATTCAAATTCGATAATTTTTCT
>CAZPNW010000194.1:0-4511 GCA_964588175.1 uncultured Planctomycetales bacterium | reverse complement strand
GGCGTCCGTTCCTTTGAATAGAGACCACCCGGCCAAAAACATCATCTTCTGATATTAACCCGTCATGGCCGAACGACATATCGCCTTTTACCAACAGGCCTTGCCCCGCTCTGCGTAAAAAACGGTGCAGGTAAAGACTGTCTTCTTTTTTAAAAAGAAGGATATCTCCTTTATGAATGGTTCCGCCCTTGCCTTTGCGCAAAGAAACATCGACCCAATCCCCGGACCTTATAAAAGGATACATGCTGCCGCCCTTTGCCTGAAGGCGGAGCATATCCGCTTTAGCGGCGATTTCACGGCATAAACTTTCGAATTCACGAGTGGAACAAAAAAAGGCCATTTTTATAGAGTATTTTTGATAAGGTCAATCGCTGCTTTACCGGGCACAAAGCCTAATTCAAAAGCAGGTACGTTTTGGATAAGATTTTGAAATGTAGCCAGGACTCGCGCAGTCGCGCGATGATCCCAAAGCGGCAAAAGGCCCAGCACCATCAACGAAGGGCATACCTGCGGTGCTGAAAGCCTGCGGACGTAATTACGTTTAGAATGGCGTATGAAAAAGACTGCCGAAAGGTCAGCTCCGCGGGATGACGACACACGGGATTCACCGTACCAGGGAGTACCGAAAACGCGCCAACGCAAACCATAATTCCTCAGGGCGCAGCGATCGTCATTCAACAAACAATCAGCCGCGACCTCATTTTTGAATAAATTCAATAAAGTCGACTTTCCTGTACCGGAAAGCCCGGTAAAACAGATCCCTTTATGCTTCCAAACTACCCCTGAAGAATGCAGCAAAAAACCCTTCTTTTGACTCAAAAGGTTTATGACCAAGAACTGGTCGATAAACCTCCTGAAAAGTTCAAAAACGCTCTTCTGATAGATTATGCCCTCACGATAGCCGCGGTCAAAAACCACTACATTATCGGGCTTGTTTCTCTTATTGCCTGGCCCGACGCGCAACACCATCTTATTGCCACAAGAAAGTAATTGCCAATTCTGCGTTTGGAACAGATCACGTTCCACTGCAAATTCAGGAGCGGCACCTATCCGATGGAGGAGCCGGCAATCAAAGCAAGAGCTGTCTTTAACGATAAAATCCTTGTAAAACCCGAAGTCATTGAAGCGTTCCATCGCAATAGGACTCTTGATCCTCATCTTGATACCGGCAATGTTAAGAGCGAGCGTATTCACGTAAGAGATCAGGAAGAACGATACGTCGTCATACAAGCCCTGCACGAAACCCCGCGCCGGGGATTAACACGGTTGTTAGCTGCCGAACGGCACGCTGTCATAAGGGTATCTTCAATAGTAAGCTTGACCTCTTTTATTTCAGGCTTTTGATACTGTTTCTTTTTCACATGCCCCTCCTTTTTTTTCAAAATATTTCTTCTCCAGGCATTTTGCGTATTCACAAATATACCCTACTTTTGAATTCATTCTTTTAGACTCTATCTCTGACCAGGCCGGACAATTTGAACATATCAGGAGCATACTGCAGGAACGGCATTCTTCAGGAGTAAAGTCTTGACGCCTTTCATCATGCTCGCGCACCAAACTGTCCCATGATTCTTTAAAAGACATATTTTTAAGCGGATACTGAAAACTCCGGAACATGGTACACGGGCTCAAGATCCCGTATGGATTTATATTAAAAGCGAAAACACCTGCGCCGCAGGTAAGATCCTCTTGCGGGGATTTGTTCCAAAATCCGTTAAAGATCTTTTCACACGCATCATAGTCATCATTAATATCAAATTCCGACATCATCTCCGCGCTCAAACGATACTTCACCGGTGAGGTACCGCCATCAGTGCGCGGGCACACCAGGGTATCGTAACGGAATTGAGCCCCTAATCGAGCGGCAAGATCCCTCATGTTAGCCAGGTCAGAATAATTCAGTGTCATCAGTATCGTCTTCAAGGAAAACTTAACCTTATATTCCTTTAACCATTCAATACCGGCCATAACCCTGTCGAACGACCCCTCAACGCGCGTTATAGTATCGTGCAAAGGCGCTTGAGAGCCGTAGAGGCTTATATCGATATCCAGCGGCGGAAACTCACCGAAGCGAGCGGCTACTGTTTCATCGATCAGGGTACCATTCGTAAACACCTCAATGATCATGCCTTTTTTTAAAGCATGCAGGTAAATCTCCCAGAAGTCTTCCCGCAGCAAAACCTCTCCGCCGGTCAAGAGGAGCCATAAACAACCGGCGTCAGCGATCTCATCCAGGATGTTCTTTATTTCACGCGTCGTAAGCTCATCGGACTTACGCTTATCGCCGCTTCCTAAATTACAATAGCAGTGGCAACACGCCTGATTACAACGATAGGTCAATTCCAGGGCGCCCATATACGGCAACCGCCTCTCTATCGCCGCGGTATCGAGGGAAAAGGAAAAATCGGAAAACTTTCTTTGCGCCACATAACAGAACATTACCGTATCATCTCCCGTTTGATCAATTCATTAAGGAACCTTCTGAGGTCTTTTTCAAGCGCTTTCGCGTCTACCTCAAACTCGTTTTTCAAAATATCCATGATCGCGGCGACGGAATGGCCGCCGTCGAACAATTGCCAGATCAACTCTGCTGTCGGATTAAGCTTCACCAGGGTCATGCGGTACGGATCGACCAAAGCCGGGCAATTACCAAGATCTTGGCGCATGATCTGCTCGTTTCTTCTATAACAATGACTAGTATCTATCCTCATCAAGACAATATCCTCCAGGACCGCAAAGACCTTTTCAATTCCTCAAACGCGCGGTAGTAAAAACTCCTGGACAGGTAATGGCGCGCCAGCTTCAGATGCACGAGCGGGCCTTCTCCTCCCCTCATAACCGCATGCTTATAATAATCTATCGCCAAAGGCACCTCTCCTTTTTTTTGCGCGATGCATCCGAGCCACCAGTAACTTTCCGCCTCATCCGGATAGTCATTTTTGAAGCCGGCAAACAGCTCTTGAGCCTCATTCAGCCTGCCCTGCTTAAAATTTACTATCCCCTTGCCTAACCTTGCCTCGGGGTGATCTTTACGAAAAGCCAAGCATCGGTCAAAGAACTCACCTGCTGCCGTATAGCGATTTTGAGCAAGCGATATATGCCCCAGTCCGTTAAAAACATCGGGATTATCCTGATCGAGCTTCAGGAACTTTTTGTATTCTCTTTGCGCAAGCTGTAACCGGTTATAACGCAGGTATAGTATACCATAGTTGTTATAGACGCTCGCGTAAGACCTGTCTCTGCGCACAGCTTCCTTATAAAAATGCGCCGCTTTTTCCGCCTCGTTCACATCATCATCCATATAAAGGAGGGCAAGGTTAAAATATACTGAAGCATCGCTGTCATCAATGTTTAAGATCGCTTCATACACTTTAATGGCATCTTCGCGTTTTTTTTCTTTTTCAAGATCGATGGCCGTTCTTTTATACTGCATTATTTTGAATATGTCCGCGGGAAGTTTATCTTCAAAAAACAGGCGCAATTCATCGCCAAGATATTTGAATCTGATCGGAGTAAACCCTCCTTCTACCGAATAGGAGATCGTCAAGATATCGATATCTTCTATTTTACGGGAAATGCTCGCAAAAAGCTCTTGCGGATATATCCATGGCCGGCGCCGCGGGTTCAGGTCATCCCAGATATTTTCGGTAAGCATAAAATCCACGTCGATATCCAATAATACCGGCTCTTCGATGCGCTTTAAAGTTCCCAGGCTGCAAACGATCACCTCTGTTCCCATTATCCTGCAGCTCAAATATTCATCAGTGCGAGCCAATTCCTCTCCGGAACACCTCTTTATTTTAAGCAGTTGCCTCAGCTGCTTGATAATATACTTTTTACCCCGCGCGCTTTGCCAGCTGGCATCCGGAACGACCCAGTAGAATTTTTTTACCATCCCCTCTTTTATAGCCGGAAATATATAATTGCCGATATTGACCATTTTCTTGCGGGACTTAAGAAAAGGGTTGAGCAAAAGGCTATCTTTTGATGCTTTGCCCGGGTCGAAGACGCCGGGGCCTATTTCGTCCAGATCAATTTCCGGGACCCAGCCGAAATCGATGTGCGCGTCGACATGGACGAGTATCCTCTCGCGGACGCCGTACTGCTTCCAGGCGAGATACGCCTTATCGTGGTCTTCCATCATCACGACCTGTTCAGGCAGGATCACAGGCAGGGGCATACTCTTCGGCTCCTTCTTCTTTATAAAACGTATAGCGCTCTGTTTTAACATCATGCTGGTAACGCAGCCGGCATGATTCCGCGTTCAATCTAAACTCTACGATACCCTCAGGAAGCGGAGCGCGCGAATGCTGGCTTTCTTGCGGGTCATGATCGCTCTTCTTATTCGCCAATGAATAATACATTTTCTCCAACACATTCGCCCAGTCGCTATCCATACCATCCTTATTTTTAAAGGGAATAAAGAACGCGAAAGGCAATTCAGGCGAATCCTCGTATTCAATCCCATATCTTACAGGGTCTAGATACACATAATTACCGGGTGTTAAATA
>CAZPNW010000193.1:0-11725 GCA_964588175.1 uncultured Planctomycetales bacterium | reverse complement strand
AGATTTTTGCACAAGCACCGTTGAAGCCCTTTGTAAGGCATTGACCTCAATATCATTTTGCGGCAATAATAATATATGGATATCCTTATCCTGCTTTGCCTTAAGCCTTACTTCATCCAGTACTTTCAAACCTTCCGGGTCATCAGTGGCGCCCCCTCCTGCTAAAATAAGCTGGCAATCGATGTATTTCTTGACCAGCAAATACGCCTCAATGACCCCGAGAGGATCCTTGAGACGGTCAAAACGGGAAATCTGCGTAACAATAGGCTTATCTTTCTGAATAGTGTATTTGCGCAATACCGCATCGATGATTTCAGGAGGCAGTTCCTTATTCTTATCGCTGAGTGGGTCAATTGAAGGGGGGATCAAGAATTGGCGTATCGGCAGGCGGCGCGAAAACGAAGGAGCCGAAAACACCGTCGAATCATACAGAGTAATAAAATCCATCAGGAATTTCCAAACGCGGTCATCCGGATTTGAAACATCTATGTGGCAGCGCCAAAGCCATTTATTACCCGCGCGTTTCTTAATAAGGGCTATTGGTTGAGGGTCATGGATAAAAACAATATCTCCGCAGGTATCAAGCTCATCAATATTCTTTCGGCTTGTATCTAAGAAAATATTGAAATCCTGCTGCGTGAGCTCTTCAGGCTTACCATGTAAAGCATTATGGAATTTTTTGGTCACTTCAAAGAATTGCTCTCCTCCCTTGATCACGTCCCAACGGGTCGTAACCCCCAACTCCGTCAAAAGGGGGACCATCCTGCTCAATATCTCAGCGACTCCACCGCCTACGGCGGTAGAATTAACATGCTGCACGAGCTTCCCTTTTAATTTCTCAGCCAGCAGCCTCAAGTCATCAATAACTGACTCACCCACGATAGGAGCATAATCTTCGATTTTCACCATATCAACCAAACACCTCTTCTTCCATGATCTTAATGACGGTTTTCCGCAGCTCATCGAGCGTATACGTGTACGGGTCAAGTTTAGCGATTTCATCAGCGAGCGGCTTATCGCCCAGGGAAGTCTCGATCCAATGCGAGAAATCATTGGTCTTCTTCTCCAACCTCAAGCGGGCTTCAAAAATATGGAAATAAATAGAATCGATGGTAATATGCCCTAATACGCTTATAAATTCCTTTAAATCATGCGCCAGGTAAGCTGTAGGCAAAATAAAACTTACCGACTTCATAAAATGGAATTCTTCTCCTTCACGGCAAAAGCGCAGTTTTGCTAAAGGATGTACGTTCAAATACTCTTCGATCATTGAGACGAAGGCCTCCCTGAGGCTGCGGATAGTCGAATACTGGATCGTATCTATACTGGAAAGCTGCTCTCCCAGCTCATCTTCTCCGACGGCCTCAGTCACCCAATACGCAAAATCATTCGGCGGTTCAGGAGAAAGGTATTGATGCTGCTGCAAGAAACGATGGGTGTGATGATAAATACAGGCATCAGGGACTTTTTTCAAAAGCCCGCACAGCTGCCCCAAAGTCGTGGCGCGCAGCCCGGTCAGCTCAGTCAAGTGCAGCCGCGTACAAAACCTGAACGGTTCTTTAGCTTTTTGCAATGCTTCCATGATCTTCTCCCCTTTGTAGAACAGCTAATTCCTCAAGCAACCTGGTTACTTCAACAGGATCTTTAACATAATAACGCGCGCATGACTGTTTAGGTTCTCCGACAAATATGGTCAATCCCCGGCTCCCCAGCGCCTGAAAAGCGTCTTCATCGGTCTCGTCATCACCGATATAAACAGGGACGATATCATCCTGCTTTTTGTAGAACTTATGCCGCGCCAGGAGCCACAAAACAACCTTACCTTTATTCCATTCGAAGGGAGGCCTGATTTCCAAAACTTCCTTGCCTTCCCGTATCTTTATCTTATTACGCACGTAATGCAAAATAACGGTTTCATGGAAAATTGTTTTAACTGCAGAGACATCCTTTCTATCCGCCTGGCGAAAATGTAAAGACAGCGACAGGCCTTTATCCTCAACGAAAACCCCCGGAATACTGGAGAGCTTAAGGCACAAAGCATTTTTTATCTGCTCCAATATTTTCTTATACCGAAGCGTCACAGGCGATGTAAACCGCAAGCGGGGCCCCCAGATCTCCAAACCGTGATTGCCGGAATAAATGATATTCGGCAGCCCTAACCTTTTTTTTACGTCCTCTACCGCCCTGCCGCTGATAACAGCGATCTTAAAGTTTTGATTTTCAGCTAATGCTTCAAGCAAGCGCATGGTTTTTCGAGGCACGGTTGCCTGTGATGGTTTTTCCACGATAGGAGCAAGCGTGCCGTCGTAATCAAGGAACAAATACACTCGTTTGCCCCCCAAGGCTTTCTTAAAAGTATCACGCTGCTTAAAAACATATTTCATCTTCCGCTCCAAAGGCTAGGGTTTTTTAAGCGAAGTAAGTTCCGTGATAATATTCCCCGCCCATTTATAAATATTGTTATCCGAAACGGCGCGGCGCATCGCCTCCATCCGCCTCTTCTTCTCATCCGCGGGCATTTCAATCGTGAACTTGATGGCATCGGCGAATTCCTCTATGGAATACGGATTGATCAAAGTTGCATCGGTCAGTTCCCGGGAAGCCCCGGTAAATTTACTCAATATTAACGCCCCGCTTAAATCAGCCCGTGAAGCGACATATTCTTTAGCTACCAGGTTCATCCCGTCATGAAGCGAACTGACGATACAAAAATCAGCCAGTTGATAATAGGGGGCAATTTCTTCCTGGGAAAAATACCTTTTTAAATAAACGATCGGCTTCCAATCGCCGTCGGAATATTTCCAATTCTTTTTTTCTATCAATTCATCGATCTCCCCCATTAACTCATGGTACCGCTTAATATGGGTGCGGCTGGGAGCGGCCAGCTGTATAAAAACGAATTTGTTTTTATACTCGGGGTATTTTTCCAGGAAGCGGTCTATGGCCAGGATACGCTCAATGATCCCCTTGGTATAATCGATCCTTTCCACGCCGACTCCGACGATCTTCCCCTGCAGGTTATATTCCTCTTTGATCCGTTTTATCGTCTCCTCTTGAGAAGAGGGGAGGCGGCCGGAAAGATAGCCGTCGACGCTGATCGGGAACGACCTGATAAAAGTTTCCTTTGTTTTACGCACGACACTGAATTTCTCCGTATCAACACGGCATTCAATGAGCCTGTTGGCGGTATCAAGGAAGTTATTGCATTGGAATTGGACATGAAAGCCGATCAGGTCGCACCCCAGCATTCCATCCAATATTTCCTGCTGGTACGGGCAGATGGCGAATACTTCCGGATTAGGCCAGGGGATATGCCAAAAGAGGGCGACGGTAGCGTCCGGCCGCCTTTCCTTTATCATCTTAGGGAGCAGGGTAAAATGGTAATCCTGAATAAACACAAAAGGATTCTTTGCCGGCAGCTCCTCAAGGATATTCTCCGCGAACTTCTGATTTACCTCCTTATACATTTCCCAATCGCTCTGCCGGAAAATAGGGCGCGTATGCGTCACATGACAGAGCGGCCAAAGCCCTTCATTTGAGAAGCCGTAATAATACCCTTCTTCCTCTTTCTTGGTCAACCAGACCCTTTTGAGTATATACCGGTTATCTTCCGGCGGGACCCCCAGTTTATTCTTGGAATTTACAAAGGCCCTATCGGCATTCGCCGCGCCATGAGCGATCCAGGTCCCCCCGCATGCGCGCAGTATCGGGTCAATAGCGGTAACAACGCCGCTGGCGGGCCGGATACATTTGGGCTTGCCGGTAACTTCGTCGATAACGTGCATATACGGTTCACGGTTGGTCACCACGAAAAAAGCATTTTCGCCCAATTTCGCGCGGACAAGGTCGCGCAGCTTGCTTTCTGTCCAGGTGTCCTCTTTTTGAATGCGCGCGTGAGCTTCATCAGAAACCACCCTGCGGGCAACGCGCAAGCTTAAAGCGACCTGTTCGACTTCACTGATCAGCCTTCCAAACTCGCCTTTTTCCGCGAACGGCCGCAGCTTATCGGTCTCCCCGCGCTGAAAATAAGCGAACCACTGAGTAAGCCGGCGGACCGGCATAATGAATATCTGCCTTTGGATCAGGAACGCGGCTAACGTTATCAACGCTACCAAAATAATTAACGTCACACTGATCTTCTTCCAAAGCTCAGCTAACGTCGTAAAAAGATATGAAGTATCATAAATAACCTCGACTAACCCCAGCACAATACCGTCGTCATCAACAACAGGAAGGATATAACTATATACCGAATATTCCTTGAATTTCTCCAATGCTCCCCGGGGGCTCCCGGTGTTTATTATCTCTTTTAAATATGGTTTATCTTTTTGTTTCCAATCAGCGATCCGTTGGGTTATCGCTAAAACATCGCCCGTGTTACCATAAATAACGCATCCCTGCAGCCGCTCCCGCTTCTGGAAACTCTCCACGAGCCGGAGTGCCAGCCGCTCATCCCGGTTTATAATAATATACCGCGCGGCCATCTCAAGAGATTCGGTAACGGTTTTAGCTTTGCGTTTTAGGTCATCCATCAATTTATCCTGAGTAAACCTGACCTGCATGACCCCGGAAATCGTTATTCCGATCGATACAATGATTAATATAGGTAAAATAAATATCAAGATACGCTTCATTAACACTCTCTCCTTTTTTAGATGAACGGTACGGATATCAGCTCAAAACCACCCCACTGAATGACGGCAGGAAGAAAATCATTTTTCCTGCTCATAATTGACAGCCCTGATCGGATAAGGGATCACAATATTCTCTTTCGCGTAACGCGCATGCAAGCGCTTGACGAACTCGTGTTTGATCAAATACTGATCGACAAATTCTTTTCCCCTTAAAATAACGGTCAAATTAATACTAAAATCGCCGAAACCGCCGTATCGTATGAACGGCTCGAACTCCGGAACGCCTCCCGGGACTTCACGCATCGTTTCTCGCGCCACCGCGACAGTGATCTTCTCTACTCTCGCAAGGTCGCTCTTATAATGAACGCCCAGATTGACCAATACCGCCATTTCTTTATCCGGCAGGTAATAATTAGTGACGATCGCCTTGGTCAATCTTTCATTCGGGACAAGGACGACATTATTCGGGAGCATTTTTATTTTGGTAGAACGCCAGTTAATATCGGTAACATAGCCCTCTTCCCCCGAATCTAATTTGATGTAATCACCGATCTTTACCTGTTTAGCAACAATAATATGAAACCCTGAAAAAAGATTTGAGAGAGTATCCTGCAGCGCCAAAGCCACTGCCAAGCCTCCAACACCAAGTGTAGCAAGAATAGGGGCAATTGAAATACCAAAACTGTTCAAGATGACCAAAGCACCTATCATCAAAATGATGATCCGGGCTATATTACGGGTCAAAGAAGTGACCGGTAAAGCAGATTCAATTTTGGCAGAATAAACCGCGATCAATTTACCGGTAATATTGGCTAAAACAAGCGTCACCGAAAGAATACCCAGGACAAGCAGCAACTTATTAAAGAGATGGACAACACTTTGCGGTAATTCCGACAATTCTAACCCAAAATAAATACCAAGCATGACAAACCAGATAATAAAAGGCCCCCGGATACCGGAAACAATAATATCGTCAATTTGGGTTTTTGTATTCTTTGACCACTGCATTAACCGCCTAAAAAGCATAATACGTATCAGATAGCCTGCAGCAATCGACCCCAGAAAAGCAGAAATCGGCAGAATTATTTTATAAAACCTTTCAACAACAATAACTTGGATTTGTTCCATAGTCCTGCCTCCATAAAAAAACCGCCATTCTGCTTTTAAAAGCAAAAATGGCGGCCCGACCATTCAACTACCCTTCGGGAACAACTTCACTCCCGAACCTCTTAGTTATCAACAAATCCGCATTTCTGCTTTTTAATACATATCTTGTTATTTATTAAAATACCCGGTATTTCAACCAGACGCTTGCCGATCAAACAACAACTTTTATTATTGTAGCTCTCATCAAGATGCCTGTCAATTGCAATAAACTACTTTATTTCGACTTTCTTCCACCTGAACAAAAACCATGGCTCAACAAAGAACTGACGGGTCAATAGTCGATAGCCCACAGTCCATAGTTAAAACTGAAGCTGCCAACCATGGACTGTGGACTATTAAGCCTTATAAATAAAAAGGAAGAACTCTCGTTCTTCCTTTTTAATCAATGTGCCGAGGGAGGGAATCGGACCCCCCACGCCGGCCTTTTCAGGGCCGCGCTCTACCACTGAGCTACCTCGGCTATAACCCTCTATGATCTATGGTAAACCTATAAATAATGAAATATCCTGTTGTTCAGATAAAATAGTATAACATATTTTACATAAATTTAGCAAAAAGAAAAGAAAAATAATATTTTACTTACCGAGGCTTAAAACCGCGGGATTTCAAGGGATTATTTACTTTCTTCCATGATCTTCATGAATAGGTCCTGGGCAAGCTTGAGGTTAGGCATATAGTATTTACGCGCCGATACCTTCAGCCGCGTTGTCGCGCGCGTCAACCTGACCAGCTGGATCGTGACCCGGCTCGCATCCGCTTCTAATTCAATGACCCCCCGGGTCATATCTTCGCGCTTAAGCTTACCCCTGATCTTAGCGATCCGCTCTGCCGCATCCCAGAGAGTATCATACGGGGTATCGCTCTCTCCCTGCATCGTATCTTTACTGATCGCGTATCCGCCGACGCCGCCAACCACCGCTCCCACAATTAACGGCGCGCATCCGGACAGCGACACGAATAAAAACGAGATCAGAACATAAAAAGCAGCCATTTTCTTCATTTAAGCTCCTTTTTTGAGAACACTTTTATAAAGCAACTAATACTCAAAGCGATGATCATACCCCAGGAAAGAATGAAAAATATCCAGCCCCCGATCTTCATCTTAAATTCTCCATCTGTGTTTTCTTCTTTTTCCAGGCGATCTTGACTAAAACCGCCAAAACAAAGAATATAATGAACAATCCGATCCGCGTAGCTAAAACATACGGCTGATTTACAGCAGAAACGTTTTTCATGAATATGATCGGCAGCCACTCCTGCCAAAACCACATCCCCAATATAAAAAACAAAAAGAGCGGCGTAATATATTTAATGATGAATTTATAGATCCGGGGCACACGCATATCAGCACCCCGGTGTATCTCATCCCAGGCATGTTCAGCGCCGAAGACCCAGACAAAAAGTATCGTTTCGATCGTCGCGAATAATACCAGAAAAAATGTACCTCCCCAGAAATCCAGTTCATCGACAACACCGTTTCCCAAAAAGAAGATCGCCGGCTGGCAGAGAATAAAAGCCGCGACGCCGAATATTGATACGGCTTTCTTCCTGGTAATATCGAATTCATCTTCCAGGAATGCCACTGCCGGCTGGGCAAGCGAAACGGATGAAGTTATTCCCGCTAAAAATAATAAAAAGAACCATAAAAAACTGAATATGCCGGCTAAAGGCAATTTTCCCAGGATCAAAGGCATTGTTACAAAGCCAAGGTTAAATACTCCTGAACGGGCAATTGATTGAATATCCACCGGGCCAAAAAATACAAATGCCGCGGGAATAATGATACTGGCGCCTAAAATAACTTCAGCCAGTTCATTGGTACTGGCAGCGGTAAGCCCGGAGAGTACGACATCATCGCCTTTGGATAAATAACTGGCGTATGTCAGTATAACGCCGATCCCGACGCTTAAGGTAAAAAATATCTGCCCCGCCGCTTCAAGCCAGACTTTCGCCGACTTTAACGCGGAAAAATCAGGATTCCACAAGAATCCGAATCCGTTAGAGATGTTCCAATCGGGTTTAGAGGCCTCCGGCGTGCCGAGCGTTATTACCCTGGCCAAAAGAATTGCCCCGAAAACGAATAAAAGCGGCATAGCCCATTTACAAAGCTTTTCTATTCCGCCTTTTATCCCGTAATAAATAACCCACATATTCAAAATAAAAGTTATTACAAAGAACGTGTAGGCATACCCAATGCCGCTAAAGAATTGATTCTTCTCTAACCCCTGAAACCCGCTTAAGAAACTGCGCATAGAAGCCTGATCAGTTAAATGTATATACTTTCCCATTAACGCGAAAACACTATATGCCAAAGTCCAGGATTCAATATAGGTATAATAGATAAATATGACTAACGGCCCGAATATACCGATAACGCCAAAATATTTAATAAAGCGGTTCTTTTGCCAAACGCTGTGGAAGATGCCCGGAGCCGTGCCATGTCCGAAACCTCCGCCATAGCGGCCCAGCGTCCACTCAATCCACATGAGCGGTATTCCCAGCAGGAACAACGACACAAAATAAGGGATCATGAACGCGCCGCCGCCGTTAACAGCAGCTTTCGCGGGAAAACGCAAAAAATTTCCTAAACCGATGGCAGACCCTGCCACTGCCATGATGATCCCTAACCGCGAGCCCCAGGAATCTCTTTTCTTTTTTTGATTCATTACCTTCCCATCATTAAAGTTACAATCCAGCTTTAATAAATTATATCTATCTTTATATTTATTTTCAAGGGTTTTTCCAGTTAAGCGCGCCTATACGGGGATCCCCAGGTCCTTTACAACTACTTTACCGCAATAACGCCTGCCTTCGCCAACGATCATCCCGCGCTTGCAGGCGATAAAAGTTATGGTCTTTTCCGCTTTAACACAACAGCCCAGGATCTTTCCCGTAGTAGCATTTAAACCTGAAGGGATATCAACAGATAAAACCATGCTCTTTGCTTTATTGATCCAATCTATGGCATCCTTATATATTCCCCTGACTCCACCGGATAAGCCAATGCCTAATAACGCATCGACAATAAGATCGTAATGTTTCATTTTACCGGCGCATAACGGATGTTCTTCAGTGACCTCAATGACTTTTTGTCCCAACTTAAGCAATATGTCAAGATTGACACGCGCCTCGGTGAGTACCTGCGATTGAGCCCCTATCAAGAATACATCTGATTTTATCCCCGCCGTTAATAAATGCCGCGCGCAGACAAACCCATCACCGCCGTTATTGCCTTTACCGCAAAAAACAGCGATCTTACCGCCGCGATAAGTCTTTATGGCCTCAGCGGCAAGCCCCCGGCCGGCATTCTCCATTAAAACAAGAGCGGAAATCCCGAATCTTTTTTGCAGAGAGGCATCGACGGATCTTGCCTGACGGGCGGTTAAGGTACAGAGACGGCCTTTTTTCATATCGTTTATGGATCACTTTTTCTGTTTCTTAAAAGATTCTTCAAAGGCGGTAAATATCTTATTTGCGAACCATTCTTTCGCGTACGTGCTGGGTGATGATATCTCGATCTGGGTTTTATTCGCGTCAACGGTCTTCAGGAATATCCCCACTGGAGTGGTATCTTTCTCAGAAACATAGACCGCGATCAGATGATCAAAAGCGTCTTTCGCGTAAATATACGCCTTCACCTCATCCAAGACCGCCAAAACCTTAGCATTGGTCGTTGCATAATCATAATCAAAAGCCTTTACCAAAGCGTCTTTTCTGCCATCCACCAGAATTTTCGTCGATACACCGGTAATGCCTTTTGCCCCCTCCTGCAAAGAAGCACACCCCGCCAAGAACAAAACCAGTAATACACCCGCGATCCCACCACATTGCCTCGAACACTTCATGCTTCCTCCCTGTTTTTATGTATTATCGTACTCGTAACCGGTCACCGAAAACACCGCCGCGGATGATCGCACCCAGCCTAATTGGAGTGGCTGGGTACGCCGCTTTCTGCGGCGGAATTGCGCCGGTGCGCGCTTTCCGCGCAGCCGATAACCGATTATTCATTGATCATCTGCCATATCTTATCCAAATATTTTCTTGCTTCACGCTCGCCGCGTTCCGCAAAGATCTCCGACTTGCCGAATTCCAGCCAATGCAAACCGCTGATATCAGGATGCAGCACAACATCGGCAAGTTGCCCCTCTTTCTTGGCGACTTCAGACTGCATGACCTCGATACTGCTAAAGATTATATCCAGAATATTGGTTTTGAACTTTTCCTTAAGGAATGACTTGAGGCTGAAAAATTTTCTTTTCCCCCGAGGGTATATTGGTTCTTCCCGCAACGCCGCCATATTCTGGAACTGAAGCAGGATATCTTCTTTGGAAGGAGTGACATTGACCGCTATGATCTTTTTAACTCCCATCTCAAACAAAGGCTCCGTCGGCAGCGGACAGGTTATCCCGCCGTCCAATAAAAGCTCTTCCCGGAAACGAAACGGCGCGAAAACCCCCGGCATAGCGCAGGTCGCCATAAGCGCATCGATCAGGAGCCCCGAATCAAAGATCCTCGATTCTTTTCTCTTTATTTCACTGGCGACGATCTTTAAAGGAACACGCACATCGTGAAACGTCTTATTACCGACGTATTTCTTCAAAAAACTATAGAGTTTATTCCCTTTGATAAATCCCAGGAAAGGAAAGGTAAAATCAACCAGCTCCCAGATATATTTAGGCTCTTTAAACTCACGGGTTATCTGCAGGATCGAGCTGCTGGAATTCCCGATTGCCCAGAGTGCCGCGATGATCGCGCCCATGCTGGAACCGCATATAATATCGACCGGGACCTGTTCGTCTTCAATAACTTTCAAAACACCGATGTGGGCGAAACCATACGCCACACCGACCCCCAATACCAGGCCAACCTGGCAATCCCCCTCATGCCGGGCGATCCTCCTGACCGCCTTACTATAATCACCGTTAGGCTCATCTAAGACCGGCCGGCCGGAAATACCCGTATCTGCGACAGGAAGCGTGGCAAAAATATCATGGTGCAAAAACAGCCGCTGATCATCTTCCGGGACAGGCGCAGGGACGGCGCTATTAACAATAATCTTGATCTTCTCCTCGGGAAAATGGTACTCTTTGCTTAAACGCTCAAGCAATCGCCGGTCTCTTTTCAAGTCCCACGGGTTAAGCCTGGTTACCACATGGATCAGGTCTGACTGGCTTAACGTGCTCACGATCGGCTTTTCCAGGCTCGCAGGCAGATCCAGGATAATATAATGATAATCGTTGGTGAAGAAACTTAACATATTGACCAGGTTCTTTAAATAGCATTCATCGTCGTGCTTAAAACGCAGGCATACCAGGTCAATACCGAAAACATCCTTCAAGACCACTTCCCGCAGCAAAGCGCTATCTAAAGAAGAAACAGACATATCGAATACCCGGTAACCGTCATGGGCTATCCCCATGCGCCGGGGGATACTATACGGCTGCTGATCGGCATTGACCTCGAGAATGATCACGGACTTATGCGTTTCTTTATGCAAACTCAAACCAAGATTCAACGCGTAAATACTTTTACCGGCTTTGGGATAAAAACTGAAGACCGATATGATCGTACTCTCAAAAATGGTCTTTTGATGCAGGCTCTTACGTTTAAGCCGGCGGGATAAGCTGCGGCTCAGATCGATCGCGATAGAAGGGATTTTCTTAAGGATGAAACTAAAATCGGCATCCTTAATGACCAGCAAAAGGCAGTCATTATGCGCCTTGGCATTCACCGAATGAGTATCGCCGGTTAAAAGGGATATGATACCGAAATATTTGCCGCGGTGAAGGTACTCCAGCACTGTTGTCACTGCCTGAGGGTCTTTCGTATAAATAATGACCCGCCCCAAGATGACATAATAAAAAGCGCTCGGAGGAGAGCCTTCAGTATAGATCACCTCGCCTTTTTTATATTCAACAAACTCT
>CAZPNW010000192.1:0-3669 GCA_964588175.1 uncultured Planctomycetales bacterium | reverse complement strand
GAATTGGATCAGGAGAGCCCGTATATGCTTCTTGTCGCGGCGATAAAAAATGATAAGAAGGTGAAGGCCGCCGATGGCCTGAGCGGCTTCGATAAGCTGAAAGTAGCGCGTTCAGGGATCCCCGCGGTCACCCATGTGGATTATTCCGCGCGGATCCAGACGGTAAAAAGGGATGATAACCCATTATATTATGATATGATCCAGGCGTTCTATCAAAAAACGGGTTGTCCTGTGATCATTAATACTTCATTTAATGTCAGAGGTGAGCCGCTTGTCCTGACTCCCGAGGACGCCTTCACGTGTTTTATGCGCACGGAAATGGATTATTTGATGTTGGGGAGTTTTCTCTTGGAAAAAAGCGTTCAAACGAAGCTTGAAAAGAATAATGTATGGCAGAAAGAATTCGCGTTGGACTAAAATGGAAAAACTTAAATTAGACGAAAAGGCATTAAAAAAATTCGGGATGACTATGTTCGCGGCATTTTTAGTTATCTCGGGATTATTATTCTTCCGGCATAAAAGCGGCGCGTTACCTCTCTTGGTAATTTCGTTTATGTTCTTAATAGGGGGTATGTTTTTGCCTTTTTTTCTCAAGCCGGTATATATAGGGTGGATGCGCCTGGCGTTCGCTTTAGGGTGGGTTAATACAAGGATTATCCTGATCGTCCTGTTTTATTTGATCTTTACGCCGATAGGTTTAGTGATGAGGTTATTGAGGATCGATTTGTTAGAGAGAAGTAAAAGTAAGGGGTCTTACTGGAAGCAGAAGGAAAAGCTCGTTTTCAATCCTTTAGATTATGAGAGGAGATTTTAAGCCAATGGGTAAACTAAGCTTGTTAAAGGAATTCTGGGATTTTTTAAAGGTAAGGAAGAAATGGTGGCTGGCGCCCATAATCATCATGCTTTTGCTGCTGGGTTCGCTTATTTTCTTCACGCAGAGCAGCACGGTCGCGCCGTTTATTTATACGTTATTCTAACGCGCGTAAAGATGCGCTATTAAATTAACGCTGTAGATGTGTATCATGGGCAGTGCCTTTATCGGCCTATTATGAAACCATATGGTGCTAAAGCACGCAGCAAAAAAAATCTTTAATATTCTTTTTTACTTGTGATATAATCTTCCTATATCATGCTTATTAAAAACCTATTAGGTTAGGCAAGGAGATCGGATAAATGAAGATCACGGTCAGGAATAAGTTGTTGGGGGGTTTTTGTATTGTTTTGAGCCTAATGCTTTTTATGGGGCTGGTAGCGTATGTAATGTTTGCCAAAGCAGGGCATGTTACCGGTGATGTTGAAAAGAGCTCGGAATTAAACACGTTTTTTGTAGAGAAAGAGGTAGATCATCTTAAATGGGTGGCAAAAATAGCAGATCAGTTTTTGCTCGGGAAGAATTTTGATGGAGAACTGGATTATCATAAATGCGGATTAGGGGAATGGTATTATTCTTTTGATGCCAATAAGATCAAAGACCCGGAATTAAAGAAACTATTCCAGAAGTTGGAAGAACCCCATCAGAAGCTGCATGAAACAGGCAAGCGTATTAAAGAATTTGTTTCCCAGGGAAATATAGAAGCGGCAAAGAATCTTTATGTTACAGAGATCCAGAAGTATATAACGCAGGTCCAGGATTTGCTTGCGCAGATGCGCAAGGTTTTTTCGAATAAAGCGGGAGCCGACAAAAGCATCCTTTTTACGCAAGTAGGCACCACCAAAGTGACCATCATAGTGCTCTTATTCATAGGGATCATTCTGGGAGTGGTAATAGCTTTTTTAGTCGCGCGCGGGATAACCAATCCGCTTTCTGTCCTGGAGCGCATAATAAAGAAAATGGCTTCGGGTGACCTGCAGGGAGAAGAAATAAAGGTAACTTCAAAAGATGAAATACAGGAGTTTGTGGGGACTTTTTCGGCTATGAACCGCAGTATCGCCGATATGGTTTCCAAGGTCCACAAAAGCGCGGATAAAGTGGCAGCTGCTTCGCAGGAGATGTCTTCTTCTTCAGAGGAGATGAACGCGTCTTCTCAGGAGATTTCCAATGCGATCATGCAGGTGAACAGAGGTGTAACGACCCAGGCTGCAAATGTAGCCGAGACATCCAAGGTCATGGAAAAGTCCGCGGTGAGCCTGAAGGAAATGGTCGCCAGCGCCCAAACAGCCAATCTGACTATTGATAACACTTCGGCCCGCCTTGAAAACGGGATGATCGTTGTGCAGGAGGCGACTAAGAAGATCGAGCAGTTAAGCGAAACGGTCCTGGAGACCACGAAAGTTGTCCAGGGGTTAGGCACGTCTTCGCAAAAGATCGGGGAGATCACCGAGACGATCACTTCAATAGCTGACCAGACGAACCTGCTTGCTTTAAACGCGGCTATCGAGGCTGCCAGGGCAGGTGAGGCAGGGAGAGGTTTTGCCGTTGTTGCTGAAGAGGTGCGTAAACTCGCTGAAGGTTCCGCGGAAGCAGTGCGCAAGATCGGTACCTTGATCAAGGCCATCCAGTTGGAAACCGAGAGCGCGGTAAAAGCGATCCAGAAAAGTTCCGACGAGGTCAAGGAAGGAAAAGCAAAGATTTCCGCTATCAACAGTATTTTAGTCGAAGTCAACAAAATGGCGAGGGAATCCTCGGATCTGGCAAGAGATATAGCTTCCGGCGGACAGGAGCGCGTGATCGAAATAGAGGGAGTGATCAAGGAAATAAACAATATTTCGCATATCGCTCAGGAATCCGCTTCCGCGGTAGAAGAAATAACTTCGAGCACACAAGAACAGACTGCTTCAATGCAGCAGTTGTCAGCTTCGGCGCAGGAGCTTGCCCGCCTGGCAGTGGAACTGCAGGAAATGGTAAGTAAATTTAAGGTGTAAGGTAATAGTAAATAAAAAAGCCCGGCTATTTATACAATAGTCGGGCTTTTTTATTTATCCCGAGCTGTTGACCCCGTTATTCCGGGTAGCGTTAGACAATCTGTTCGCGAAGATGGTGAAAGACTTCATCCATCTGATCGGGGTAGGAGTCTCTGATCTTGAGTAATTGGGCGGACACCTGTTTGTGCAAATGAGCGCAGTTTATGTCGTCGAGCCGCTGGTAGATGCCCAGCCGTTTTCCCAAGGTGAAGTTAATGCGGTCTTCTTCCGGGAGAGAAAGATAGCGATCTATGATGGCTAAGAGGCGAGGTTTGTCCTGGGGAAACTGGCCCACGATTTCCATCAGAAGGTCAACGTCATGATGATTGGCGTAGTGGCTGGTAATGTCATTCAGGTTCTCAATCAGCAAGCGTTGTTCTTCGATGATATTTTTCTCGGTCTGCAGGGTATATTCCCCAGCGGCCATTTGCCGGGAAAGCCCGGAGCCGGGTTTGACTCCGATAGTGAGGACTCGGATGAAGTGAGGGTCGATCTCGCACAAAACCCTGGCCGTTTCACGGGCGTGTTCCTCCCACAATTCCTGTCCGCCCAGGCCGAGGATGATGAATTCTGAAATAGACATTCCTGCTTCTTTGGCCCTGCGGCTGGATGTGGAAATATCGGAGGCGGTCGCGCCCTTGTTGACTTTTTTCAATACCTTATCCGAGCCGGATTCCATGCCGCAATAAAGCTTGTTCAGTCCGGCCTGGCAGATGGCCTGCATTTCCTGGGCTGATTTGCGGATCATGGTTTGAGCGCGGCCGTAAC
>CAZPNW010000191.1:0-6294 GCA_964588175.1 uncultured Planctomycetales bacterium | reverse complement strand
TGTATCGGCGGCGGCGGCCAGCCGTACGCGGGCATTAACTCGATCCCTTTGGATGAAGAGTGTTTGAAAAAAAGAGCTGAAGCGCTTTACAATATCGACCGGAATAAAACGATCCGCAGGAGCCATGAAAATCCCGATGTGCAGAGGCTCTATAAAGAGTTCCTGGGGAGGCCGCTTTCCGCCCAGTCGCATAAACTTTTACATACGCATTATAAAGCGAAGGAACCCAAAGGTATAATCCCGAAAGAATTCACGGTGAAATAAACCTTTTCTATCATTCCCGGCCTCAAAGCCGGGGTAAAGTATAAACGGAGGAAAAGATATGTGTGCGGTAACAGACAATAAACAGGTTGAATTAAGAGCATTTATGGAAAGCTGTAAAGTAAAAGCGCATCCTGAGTCGAACCTGATCTCCATATTACATAAAGCACAGGAATTGTACGGGTTTTTAAGCAAGGAAGTCATGGATGAAGTGGCAGAAGAGATGAATATCCCGACTGCGCATATTTGGGGAGTAGCTACATTTTACCATTATTTCAATCTCAAACCAAAAGGCAGGCATACGATCTCGATTTGTTTGGGGACCGCCTGTTATGTAAAGGGAGCTGACCAGATCCTGGATGCGATCAGGGAAGAGTTAAAGATCGATGTCGGACAGACGACCGGGGATGATCTGTTCACCTTGCAGGAAGCTCGTTGCCTGGGTACCTGCGGGCTTGCTCCGGTAGTCATGATCGATGAGAAGATCTACGGCAACCTGACACCTAAGAAAACTATAGAGATATTGCAGGGTTATAAGAAGGCAGAGGGAAAAGCTGATTAGATACTATGACTAAAACAGAAGCTTTATTACATAGGATTTACGAGGCCGAAGAGCCTGATCGCGCGGATATCGAGTATTTATTGTCGCGGGAATCTCCCGGCGAGATGAGTATGATCTTTCATTTCGCGGATGAGGTCCGCCGTGAATATTCGGGAGAGGGGATCCTTTTACGCGGGATAGTTGAGTTTTCCAGCTATTGTGTCAATACATGCGCTTATTGCGGGCTCAATAGAAATAATATCCTTTTGCCGCGCTACCGCCTTTCTCAAGATGAGATCTTGGAAAGTATCACTCAGATGTCCGCGTTAGGGATAAAGACCGTGGTATTGCAGTCAGGAGAAGATTATTGTATGGAAGCGGTCTTGTTGAAAGAGACTATCGAAGCGGTCAAGGAGCGTTTTGATGTCGCTGTTACGCTTTCTGTGGGAGAAAGAAGTGTCCAAGATTATGCGCTCTGGCGCCAAGCCGGAGCAGAGCGGTATCTGCTTAAGATCGAGACAACGGATCAATCTTTATATGAGTCGCTGCATCAGGGGATGAGCTTTCAGCACCGGATAGATTGTTTGCGAACGCTGCAGAGCCTCGGTTTTCAAACCGGCTCCGGAACGATCATCGGCCTCAAGGGCCAAACATTGGCGATGATCGCTGGCGACATCGTCTTTTTTAAGAAAAACAAATTTGATATGCTCGGGATCGGGCCTTTTATCCCGCATCCGGTTACTGAACTGGCGAAAGAGCCATGTGGAGATGTGAACCTGACGTTAAAGGTCTTGGCGCTTACCCGCATTGTCACTAAAAATGCCCATCTTCCCGCGACAACAGCTTTAGGCAGTATCGGTGAGAGGGATTTCAAGATCGACGGCCTTTGCGCGGGGGCAAACGTGGTTATGCTTAATTTTACGCCGCGGAAATACGCTCAATTATATGAAATATATCCCGGTAAAGGAAATCACGACGGTTTGACCGCGTCGTATCGATCGTATCTGCGGAGGTTGAGCGATGCTACGGGGAGGCCGTTTGATCTCTCTCGGGGAGATTCGCTGGTGCAATCGCGGTAATCGCTAGTCGGTTATCGGTAGTCGGTTCTCGGTGATCGGCCAGCATGGTTTCCGACAACCGATAACCGATTACCGAGCACCGAGTATTATTTCTATTGAGTTAAACAATAAGTTTGTTATAATAAATACCAACAAAGGAGGGAGTGCTATGTCCAAGAAAATACTTATCATTGATGACGATGCCGATTTTGTAGACGCGATCAGTACGCTGCTTGATGCTAAAGGTTATGAGGTCTCTTCAGCTTCTGATGGGGAAGAAGGCTTTAAGAAAGCAAAGGCAAGTGTCCCGAATTTGATATTGCTTGATGTCATGATGGCGACAAAGACGCAAGGCTTCGATATCGCGGTAAATCTTAAGAAAGAAGTAAAAACAAAAGATGTGCCTGTAGTTATGATCACCGGAATTAAGCGCGATATGAACCTTCCTTTTGGTTTTGAGCCTGATGAAGACTGGCTGCCGGTTAAAGCTATTTTAGAGAAGCCGGTCAAACCCGAGGTATTGCTCAAGGCTGTTGAGGAACATATTAAGAAATAAAGTAGTAATTAGTAAGGAGTATAAGATCAGAGGGCAGTGTTATTTCATAACACTGCCTTTTTATTTCGGTGTTCGGTGCTCGGTTATCGGTAATCGATGGTAATAACCGATCACTTATCCCGATAACCGAACACCGAGTACCGATAACCGCTACTAAGACCATGAAATCAAAAACCATTGAGATCAACGAGCAATTCCAAAAGGCCCTTCTGGTGATGGAGAATACCTCAAAGAACGTTTTTGTTACCGGCAAGGCGGGAACCGGTAAATCAACGCTTCTGGAGTATTTTCGCTCCAAGACCAAAAAGAAAATAGCGGTATTGGCTCCTACCGGGGTAGCCGCCTTGAATGTGCGCGGGGAAACCATACATTCTTTTTTCAGGTTTAAGCCGAATATCACGCTGGAGAAAATAAAAAAGCTTAAAGGCAGGCGCGCCCGGATATATAAGGAAATCGACGCTCTTGTCATTGACGAAATATCCATGGTGCGCGCTGATTTGCTGGATTGCGTTGAGAAGTTCCTGCGGCTCAACGGCAGGAATTCCCATCAGCCTTTTGGCGGTACCCAGATGATCTTTATCGGCGACCTCTATCAATTGCCTCCGGTAGTTACTTCACAAGAAAAGTTAATATTCAGCCAGCATTACCAAAGCCCGTATTTTTTCTCCGCGCGCATATTTGAAGAATTCAGGATGGAATTCATCGAACTGGAGAAGATCTACCGGCAAAAGGATGAGGATTTTATAGTCCTGCTTAATGCCATCCGTAATAATAGCATTACGGATGAAATGCTGGGAATGCTCAATGAGCGCGTCAAGCCGTTTACCGATAAACAGGGCGGAGCGTTTACCGTGCACTTGACCACGACCAATCAAATGGCCGCCCAGATCAATAACCACCATTTGCTGCAGATAAGATCGAAAATATTCACCTATGAGGCGCAAGTATCGGGAGGTTTTGAAGACCAAGCCTGTCCTGCCGATACTCAATTACAGATCGCCGTAGGGGCACAGGTGATGTTGTTGAATAATGATACGGAGAATCGGTGGGTCAATGGCTCTATCGGGGAGGTTAAGGAAATAAAGCACGATAAGAAAAATGATTGTGACGTGATCTATGTCCGGATGCAGGATGGAGCTGTGCAGGAAGTCCTGCCGCATAGCTGGGAATTGTTCCATTATCGCTTTAACGAGGATACCCTTGCCATAGAAGCCGAACCTGCCGGTTCATTCATGCAATATCCTTTAAAGCTGGCGTGGGCGATCACTATCCATAAGAGCCAGGGTAAGACTTTTGAGAGGGTAGTTATCGATATGGGAAACGGCGCCTTTGCCCATGGGCAGACCTATGTTGCCTTAAGCAGGTGCACTTCTTTGGAAGGCATTATATTGAAACGCCCGATCAGAAAATCCGATATCCGCATGGATTGGAATATCGTGGGGTTCCTTACAAAATACCAGTACGCGTTGTCCGAACGAGACCTGCCGTTTGAGGAAAAAGTGGGTTTGATCCAACAGGCTATCCAGAGAGGTTGCCATCTTGATATAGTTTATCTCAAGGCCAGCGATGAGAAGACGCGCAGGGTAATTAAGCCTCTGGCTATCTCAGAGATGGAATATTCCGGGGAAACCTTTATCGGCGTTGCCGCCTATTGCCTCAAGCGCGGGGAAGAGCGGACTTTCAGGGTGGACAGGATGCTGGAGGTCAAGCTGTCCGATTAACCGGTGTGCCGCCTGCTACGGCGGATCCCCGCTTAAAACATGCGGGGATGACCTGTGCCTTGTGTCTTGTGACATGTGTCCTGCGACCTGAGACCTGAGACTGTTTTTGAGTAAGGTTGATCTTTAAGGACGTGATTCCTGCTTTCGCCTGCTGGCAGTCAGAGGGGTATGACAAATTTTAAGAGACAATTTTCTTGACAAGAAGTTGAGGAGTGATAGAATTACTAAAATCTCAATAAGATTGTGATAAATTTCACAATTACGTATTGTATGCATGAAACACACCTCATCGGTAATATTTTAAAATACCTGGAAGAAGAAGAAAAGTCCCAATCCAGGAAGATCGCCAAGATATATATATCCTTGTCGGAATTCGGCGGTTTGACCGAAGAACATTTCCGGCATCATTACGATGAAGCGGTCACCGGAAGCAGGTGGGAGAAAGTCGTTGTAGAGATCAAGAAAATCCCCTATGGCCCGGAATTGGAAATTACAAAATTAGATTTTGCTTAAAACGTAAGGGAGGAAACGTGAAATATGCTGTCATAAAAAAAGACGACCTGAATAAGTGGGTTACGCATTTAATGAAGAAGGCGCGCCTTTACGCGCCGAAGAAAAAAGAAAACAGTTTTGTCTTTCGTCCTGTCAAAGATGTCGCGGAGATCTGCCTGAAATATATCCCGACGATACTTCCTCCTAAAAAATACTATTTTCCTCAAAAAGAAAAATTGCTCAAATTCAACGTTAAACCTTTTAAAACATCCAAGGCGATAAAGGAATTCGAGGATTTCATCCTTTTTGGCGTGCATACCTGCGATATCGCCGGTATCCAGTGCATGGATGTGGTATTTCGCCAGGAGCCGGAGGACCCTAATTATCTTAACCGTAAAGATAAGATGTCCATTATCGGCATCGAATGCCTTGAATATTGCGATAAGTTCGCTAATTGCACGGCCATGGGTAATCATGTGCCGCGCGGCGGATATGACCTGATGATGGTCGATGTCGGGCAGCAATTTGTCCTGCATATTAATTCTGAAAAAGGAGAATTGCTGGTTAAAGGCCTGGCGTATATTAAGGAAGCCGGCCCCAAAGATATGGATGCTTTAGAGGCTGCGCGCGAGGCAAAGAAAAAAGTCTTCAAACAGGAATTTAATACTTCTTTGCCGAAAGTCTATGAAGCGTTTGATAAATCTTTTTCCTCAAAAGTCTGGGAAGATGTCGGTAAGCGCTGTGTCGGCTGCGGCAATTGCACGGCGGTTTGCCCCACCTGTTATTGTTTCGATGTTATGGATGATATGGAGCTTTCATTACAGGAAGGCGTGCGTTACCGGATATGGAATTCCTGCCAGATGGATGATTTCGCTAAAGTAGCGGGGGGCGAGGATTTCAGGAAAGGCCGGGATGCCCGCCAGCGCCATCGTTATTACCGGAAATTCAAATATCCGGTCGATAAATTCAACCGTTATTTCTGCACCGGCTGCGGCCGCTGTACGAGGACGTGTATGGCAGAGATCAGTTTAGTAGATACCGTTAATTCCCTGATCGGGACGATTTAATAAGCGCCTGAATGAGTAAATAAAGGAGAAATGATCATGATTGACCGAGAGATACTTTTAGAGCATATGAAAACCTCTCCCTATAAGCCGATGAAAGGAAAGATCATCGAAGCCGTAATGCTGACCGAAAAGGAGAAGTTTTTCAGGATCGAGCTGGAAGGAAAGACTAACCTTGCTCACGAGCCGGGGCAGTTTGTCATGGTTTCGATCTTCGGGTTTGGCGAGGCGCCTATTTCTATTTGTTCTTCGCCGACCGATAAAGGGTTTTTTGACCTGACGGTGCGCAATGTCGGGACGTTAACGAATGCTTTGCACCAATTGGGCCAAGGCGATACTGTCGGAATCCGCGGCCCCTTTGGAACAGGGTTCCCGCTGGATAATATGTTCGGCTATGACCTGGTTATCGTGGCAGGAGGATTAGGTATTGTGCCTTTACGTTCCTTGATCCGTTACATTATGCATAACCGCAATGATTTCGGAGAGGTCCAGATACTGCTCGGCTGCAGGACCCCGAAAGAACTTTTATTTAAAGAAGAAACTCATGATTGGCAGCGCAGGGCAGAGATCAAATTTAATTGTACTGTCGATAAGGCTGATC
>CAZPNW010000190.1:0-7576 GCA_964588175.1 uncultured Planctomycetales bacterium | reverse complement strand
CAGCCTGGTCCAGGCGGGGGTCTTTAATATTTTGCTTACCTGCGGTTAAATCCGGGACAGAATAAAGAGCTATTTTCATGTTTTTTGTGCGCGCATAACTTATGAGCACAAAAAACTCACCAAGCTATCGACGCTTTTTAGGTATCTTTTTTAATTAATGGTGTTCCGCGTGCGCGTGTTCCTCTTCGTGCTTCTTAGAAGCCAGGTACTGGCTAATGATCGTTTGGGCGATCTTATGAGGAGCTTCCGCATAATGGGAAAACCGCATTGTATAGGAACCGCGGCCGCCGGTGATCGAACGCAGGTCATTAGCATAGGTGAACATTTCAGAAGCCGGCACTTGCGCCTTAACGATCTGCGATTTCCCCATGACATCCATACCGATCATATGCCCCCGGCGAGAATTAATATCCCCTGATATCGCGCCCAGGAATTCTTCAGGAAGAACGACTTCCACATCCATGACCGGTTCCAGTAAAACCGGGCCCGCTTCGGCGACCGCTTTTCTCAATGCCATAGCGCCTGCGATCTGAAAAGCCATATCGGAAGAATCAACATCATGATATGAACCATCCACAAGCGTGACACGTACATCCACGATCGGGTATCCCGCGACCGCGCCTTCAGCGCAAGCCTGGCGTATCCCTTTTTCAGCCGAAGGAATAAAATTTCTCGGGATCGCCCCGCCAAAAACCTTATCAAGGAACTCAAAACCCTTGCTTCTCTCCAAAGGCTCGATCTCGATCCACACATCGCCGTATTGGCCGCGGCCGCCGGACTGGCGCTTGAACTTCCCTTGCACCCGCGCTTTCTTCGTGATCGTTTCTTTATAGGATACTTTCGGGGTACCCAGATCGACCTCGACATTAAACCTCTTTTTCATCCGCTCAACCATGATCGCCAAATGCAGGTCCCCCAATCCCGAAACGATCAATTCTTTGGTCTGCTGGTCATGGGTCACTTTAAAGGTAAGGTCCTCTGCCGCGAGCTTATGCAAAGCATTGGCGATCTTATCCTCGTCATTGCGCGATTTCGGATGTACCGATGCGGATATCGCCGGTTCGGGAAAGGCAAGCGGCTGAAAACTCACCGGGTGTTTCTCATCAGCAAGAGAATCCGATGTAACGGTATCTTTTAATTTAGCGATAGCCACAATATCACCGCAGGACGCCAGATCCACCTGCCGTTGTTCTTTTCCCTGCAGGAGATAAATATGGCCGATGCGCTCCTTAAGCTGCTTACTTACATTATAGAATGCGGTATTGGATAACAAAGACCCGGAAAAGACGCGCAGAAGCGTCAAATGGCCGACGTATGGGTCAGATATCGACTTAAAAACAAAAGCTGAGAAATGAGATTCAGGAGAAAGAACGATCTCGATGTTTTCTTCCGGTTTGAGCGGATTACACGCGGTTACTTTCGCGCGTTCCTGAGGATTCGGAAGATATTTAAGGACCGCGTCCAAGAACTCGACAACGCCTTTATCAGTGACAGCGGAACCGGTAAGCACCGGAAAAATCTTGCGTTTGATCACTGCCTGCCGCAAGCTCACCGTTAATTCTTCCACTGATAACGCAGTACCGTTCAAATATTTTTCCAGGAGCGCATCATCGCTTTCCGCCACGACTTCCACCAATTCCGGGGCGCTCAAATCGGCAATGATCACCGCTTTTTTAGAAAGGCTGTTTTGAATATCGGAAAGGGCCCTGGCAATATCAACACCGTCTTTATCAGTTTTATTGATAAAAATAATGCTCGGTAATCCGGCATCCTCTGCCATTTGCCAAGCCCGCTCGGTACCTACTTCAACGCCGGCAGTCGCATCAACCACAATGACCGCGCTATCGGCCGCCCGCAGGCCGGCGAGGACTTCCCCCAGAAAATCAGCGTAACCGGGAGCATCAACGATCTGGATCCGGGTATCCCTGCAATCGCAAAACAACAAACTCGCATTAATGGAACTCTTGCGCGTTATTTCATCAAAGCTGTAGTCGCTGACGGTCGTCCCGTCGGCAACAGCCCCTTTACGCGTCGTCGCTTTGCAGAGCGAAAGCATGCTTTCCGCAAGAGAGGTTTTCCCGGATTGCGCGTGGCCCAAAAGAATGAGACTGCGTTTATTTTTTACGTCCATATGCCAACACTCCTTTGTAATAATAACATTAATAATTATTATTTATCGAGAGAGAGAAAACAGCATAAGTAGTAAAATAACCAGATTATATGTAATTATATATAGGTAAGATTATATCTCAGAGCAAAAAGCCGGTCAAGGAAATAAAAAAAGGAGGGTTACCACTTACAGCCGATCACCAGCCCGGGGCCGAACAATTTATTATTTACATCCCGGATAATCCCTTCATCGGTATAGCGGGACCCATTATTATCCCCTGACTCTTCCAGTTTCTTCTGGCTATAAAAGGAATAATTATAATTCAGGCCCAAAAACCATTGGGGCGTAAGCTGAAACGATAATTCTATAAGGAAATCGGTCCCCTTGCCTTTGCCTACTCCCTGCTCCCAAAACTGATAATTCCGCATATTCCACCAGCCATGCGCCTGCGTCTTAAGCCAGGAATACGCCAAGCTCGCGCGCAGCGAAATAAAATCATTGACCGAGAATCCCGACCTGAACCCCGCGCGCGGCCCGCGATAATGGACCTTGTAAAACGAATCTAAGCCGTCAAAGGGCTCATTAACCGGAGACCACCATTCCACCGTATCCACCAGATCAGAGGTTTCATAACGGCCCTTGAGCTCCTGATAACCGAATAAAACATCAAAAAAGAATTTATCGATCTGCTGTATCGAGAAAGTATCCCGGGCAGATCTTCCCAGCGAGATATCGTCCGCATCCAAAAGACGGTAATAAAGGTTAATATTATATTTCTGAAGCTGTGTCTGGACTTCGGAATGAGATTCCCACCATATATCCGGGGTGATCGAGGGGATCCAATCGGTATCTATCGCGGTGTTGCGCGCAAGGCGGCTATTGCCATAACTTCCTCCGATCGCCCAGCGGCGGGTTAATTGTATATCCGCATGCGTCATAAACATATTGCCTTTGTGCGGATAATACAACCGAGATATCCGCTCACCCGAGCTGTTAAAAACCTCAAAGCTTTGGGCTCCGTGAACGCAAAAATATTCAAGGCTTACCGTAAGGGCGACATCACGCAGGGCCTGTGCAATAACTTTTTGCCTTATACCGGATACAGAATAATCATTGCGGACAAAAGAAGGTGTGCGCGCTTTGGATTCAACGATATCCAACGCATGATTCACGGCGGCAAGCTTCGTATCATAAACCCAATATGCTTGCCCCCGCGGCGGCAATGAAAAAAAGAAGAGCAACAAGAAGTACCCGAAAATGCTTTTATCGCAACGCATCGGGCTTATTCGAGATAGGTATAGATCTTCCCTTTATAGTTACGCAAAACGTACTTACCTTTAGCCTGAGAAAGCAAATAGTTGGAACTGATAGGGATCTTTCCCCCGCCGCCAGGACCATCGATAACATACGTGGGGACCGCATACCCTGAAGTATGGCCGCGGAGCTTTTCCATAATATTAATCCCCACAGCTACCGGAGTACGAAAATGGCCGCTGCCCTTGACCGGGTCACATTGATAAATATAATACGGGCGCACTCTGATCTTGAGCAGGTCATGCATCAGTTTACGCATAATATAGGGCCGGTCATTGATCCCTTGCAGCAAAACAGTCTGGCTGCCCAACGGAATACCTGCTTCAGAGAGCATATCACAGGCGATCTTACAGCGCCTGGTGATTTCTTTAGGATGGTTAAAATGGATACTCATCCAGATCGGAGAATACTTCTTAAGCGTGGAGATCAACTCTTCGGTAATACGCTGCGGCAGGGTTACCGGGACCCGGGTGCCGATACGCAAAAACTCGACATGAGGTATCGCGCGCAATTTCTTAAGTAAATCACCCAAGACTTCATCCTCGAGCAATAAAGGATCGCCGCCGGAGATCAAGACATCACGGATCTTTTTATTGCCGCGGATATACTCGAGGGCCGCATCCAGCTTATTTAAAGAACCAACCACACCGTTATCTTCCTTACCCACTAACCTTCTTCTGGTGCAATGACGGCAATACATAGCGCATTGCTCGGTAACCAAGAGTAAGATACGGTCGGGGTAGCGGTGCACTAAATGCGGGGCGGGTGAATCACGGTCTTCCGCGCAGGGATCGACCATCTCGTAAGGCCCGACCTGAAATTCATTCATTGTGGGGACTGCTTGCCGCCTGATCGGACAACGGGTATCTTCCTGGTCTATCAAAGTCGCCCAATACGGGGTAATAGCCATTGCCATGCGCCCCTTGGCATTTTTAATTCCTTCTTCCTCTTCAGGAGTGAGCTTAATAATCTGGTTGATCTGCTCTAATTTGGTAACACGGTTCCTTAACTGCCACCGCCAATCTTCCCAGTCCAGGGGATTTACATCCTTATATAAGCTGATCTGCTGGTAATCCCTGCCTCTTTTCCCGGGCCGGGCGGCGATTAAATTTTCTGGCAGTAATTTTTGGGCTTCTGTTACCACCGGATTATTCATTTTTTGCTTTCCTCCTTTTATAAGCACTCATTAATATCGATTCGATCAGGTCATCATAAGTCATACCAGCCGCATAGGCCATGATCGGAAAATTCGATTCCTTAGGGTTAAGGCCGGGAAGAGGATTGATCTCCAGGACATAGGGGATATTATCCGCGCTGAGGCGGATATCCGTGCGGGAGATATCCAGGCAGCCGACTGCCCGATGCGTGCGTAACGCGACTTCTTTAATTTTCTTTTCAATTTCTTTATCCAGGCGTGCCGGACAATAGAATGTCGGCGTCAACCCCATCTCTTCATTCCCCTGGAATTCTTTCATCCTCCAGGAATAAAAATATTCGCCGCTTTTAGCGCACGTGGTAAAATCGATCTCCAAAATAGGCAAAACATCGGTCTTGCCGTTTTCCAGGATACCGACGGTAAACTCCCTGCCTTCAATAAACTCCTCCGCCAACACTTCCTGCTTATAAAGAGAAATGATCTCATTGGCCTTGCTAAAAAGCTCTTTCGGCGAATGGACCACATTTGATTTATTAATACCCTTGGCTGAACCTTCGCAATTCGGCTTGAGGATCAAAGGAAAGCGTAACGAGGGGTCTAGTTTTTCATTGCCTTTGACTAAGATCTGGAATGGCGGGGTAGGGATATTTTCCGCCTTGAGGATCTTCTTGGTAAGCGCTTTGTTTAAAGCCAGCGCCAACGAAAGGGTGTTGGATCCGGTATACGGGATGTTCAAATAATCCAAGATCGCCGGGACCTCGGATTCGCGGAATTTGCCGTGATTACCTTCAGCGATATTAAAGACCATATCCGCGCCGTTCTTCTTGAAAAAAGAAAAAAGGTTGGAGCGCTCCACATCAACATAATCAACACTATGCCCCCGGGAACGCAGCGCTGAAGTGATCGCATTAATGGTCTCTTCAGAATCGAACTCAGAGAAATAATCCGGAGGCTTTGTTTCGTCTTCCTTTTTTAAATTACACGTCAGGGTTATTTTCACCCTGCCCTTCCTTTCCTTCGCTTACGTAAGATTACACCGTTTCAACGCGCTTTTCAGGATCCTGCCGATGATCTCGTTGTATGAAATACCGAGAGCCTTGGCAATGACCATAAAAACATCTTCCGAAGAAAGTGACGGCAACGGATTGATCTCGAGGACATAGGGCTTTCCTTTTTCATCAACCCGGAAATCAACCCGTCCGAAATCACGGCACTCGATCGCGTTATACGTGGCAAGCGCCAAGCTGTTTAATTCAGCAGCCAATTCCGGCTTTATCTTTGCCGGGCAGACATATTCCAGGGCATCCGACTTAATATGGCCAAAAGTATAAAATTTATCATTGAGCTTTAATTTACCGTCGATCTTGATCTGCACAATCGGCATCACTTCCGGCGGGTCATTACCGATAATGGCAACGGTAAATTCTTCCCCGCGGATGAACTCTTCGACCAACGCGGGCTGTTTATAGGTATTGATCACATATTCAACCTGCCGTTTTAATTCTTCCTTATTTTCCACGCGCGAATTGTCATTCATTCCTTTAGAAGACCCTTCAAAACGCGGTTTAACGATCATCGGAAAATGAGCATGGTCTATTTCCAAAAAAGAGGCATCATCCGGCTTGACCTCAAATGATTTCGGCGTCCTGATGCTGTCGGCAACAAAGATCTTCTTGGCCATCAGCTTATCAAGCGACAATCCCAGGCTCAAAGCATCGGCGCCGACAAAAGGGACCCCTGCCATCTCCAACAAAAGCGGCACCTGCGATTCACGGTTCCGGCCTGAAACCCCTTCTGAGATATTAAAAACAATATCTACTTTCAAATTACTGATATTATCCAGAAGATTCGCCACATTGCCGATCTTTTTTACTTTGAACCCCTGAGACTCGATGGCCCGAGCGATAACACCGATAGTCGACGGATGGTCAAATTCGGCATTCGCATCCGGCGGATCGCCTTCCTTGAATTCGTAATCAGTTTTTAAATCGTATGTCAAGCCGATTGTTTTCATGGGATATAAAAAATAAAGGCTCTTCCGTCCAAGAGCCTTTTTAAGTTTTTACCTGATTTTTCCAATGTCCCTACCTATCCTCCATAAAAATTGATAAATACCGCATTGATACATTTATTTTTTTATCACATCTGTCAAGTTTGTCAAGTATTTTCTATCGACGAGAAAGCGCGCTTGAGAAAAAATTTTTTCACCGCGACGGATTATCAGGGGATATTACGCCGTAAATTCAATATTCCCCCAGCTTGCGAGGCTATTCCCAAGAACGATTATCACGCCGCTGACACCCTTGACCGAGCGGGCAAAATCCATTGCCGCGGGCAGGTCTCCTTTAGCGTGGACGCGGTTGGCGGTCGCAGTGGCGACGGCATCGGCTAATGACGCATCTCGGGCGAGGATAACGGCGCTATCGGCACAGCCGAAACTCAATGAATGCCCCACGCTACCCGATGAAGTACAGATCCCGATGGGATGATCCTGCGGCTTAACTTTAAGAAAAAGCTTCGCTGATACCGGAGAACTCCCCGCGTAAATACCCAGGAGACGCGGTTGAGTAGTTTTCAGGAAAATATCTCCGCCGTTCTCAATGATAACATCGCGATACCCCCGGCGCAAAAGGCATTTTCCCAGGAACTTCGCGATCGCCCCCGCCACCGCTGCCATCGGCCCGACATTCGCCCTAAAAGCAACACGGCTCATATCCCTGACGATCGCAGCCGCCTGCATTTCCACGGCTAGCGGGGTGAGGCTCGTCAGAAAACGGCGATCTTTCTGAATGTAACTCTCGATCTGCCGCCGGTAGGAGAGGACCTTTTCCTCAATGAAACCGCGATCAACCGGCTTATCGGTTAAGATATGCAAATCTGTCTGGCGCACGGTAACTTCAACCTTGCATAAACCTTCGGCCTTCACCCATTCCCGGTAAAATCGCTTCTGATACTTGTCGCTTTTCATTTATTCGTTATTATCGTTAATATCGTTA
>CAZPNW010000189.1:0-15189 GCA_964588175.1 uncultured Planctomycetales bacterium | reverse complement strand
AACCCAAGCAGAAGACGCGTGTTTTGATCTCTATCATAAAGAATATGACCGCAGATGCCGCCATGCCGGCAATGCGTTAAGGAGGAGAAAGGGATGTTTTTTCTTATTATTCTTTTAATCATTGCTTCAATAATGCTTATCATATTCGGGACCATGCCGACATTCTTTGATAAGATGAAGATTTGGCGCGAGAACAAAGAAAAGAACATGGAAATAGAAATGGACCGCCTGTTTTATTATGATAAGAGCCCGCGGCAGATCATGCGTCTTTATTTTATCCTGCCGCCTGTTCTCGGGGTAGCGGGTTTTATATTTACCCAAAATATGGTCATTGCCGGAACGGGCGTTTTTCTGGGTTTATTGATCCCGAATGTCATTCTCAAAGTCAGAGATTCCCTGCGCCGGGTTAAATTTAACGGCCAGATACTTGACTCGATCCTGATCCTTTCGTCTTCTTTAAAAGGAGGCTTATCACTTTTGCAGGCGTTTGAAGTCCTTGTGGATGAGATCCCGCCGCCGATGAGCCAGGAGATGGGGCTGGTCGTACGCGAGAATAAGATGGGTGTTTCCATGGAGGAGAGCCTGCGGCGTTTAAGTAAAAGAATGACCATGGATGAATTGACCCTGGTGGTTAATTCCATACTGGTGGCACGAGAGACCGGCGGCGACCTTACCAAGGTCTTCAGCCGCCTGACCACGACGATACGGGACAATAACAAGTTGAAAGATAATATACGGACGCTTACCCTTCAGGGAAGATTGCAGGGGATCATCATGTCGGTCATCCCCTTTGTATTTATCTGGTGGGTTTTGACCTTTAACCGCGAGCATTTTAATATTATGCTGCAGAGCGATACCGGCAGAGGGCTTTTGGTGCTGGCGCTTATTTTGCAGGCAGGCGGTATGGTGATGATAAAAAGATTCAGCAGCGTAAAAATATAGGAGCCGTAATGATCGAAATGATCTATATAGGTGTTATCGCGGGGATGGGCCTTATATTCTTCGGTATATTCGGGGTGCCCAGTACGACGATAAGAAGGGTCAAGCTTCCCGAGGCGACCAATAAGGAAAAATCCATCAGGATGCATTCATTCCTTTACTATATCTTTCCTTTTACCAAGAAATTATTAGAGAAGCTCAGGCTTCAGGAAAAGCTCAAGCAAAGGGTGGATGCCGCGCATGTCAAGCTTTTAGCGGAAGAATTCTTTAACCTTAAGCTTTTGTTCGTTCTCTTCTTCGGGGCGGCAAGTTTTTTCTTTACGAATCAATTCGAGCCGGGCATCGTTACAATCTCGGCTTCGGTCGGCTTTATCATTCCCGATATCTGGCTTAATAAAAAGGTGCATCAGCGTAAGAATAGTATTGTCCGGCTTTTGCCTGAAACCGTGGACCTCCTGGGCCTTTGCGTTGAGGCAGGCCTTGATTTTGCCACGGCGGTCAAGTGGATCATTGAGAAGACGACGATGAACCCGATGGTGGAAGAGCTGGCCTTTGTTTTAGAGGAGATCAAGTGGGGAAAGCCCCGCAGCCAGGCTTTAAAAGACATGTCTAAACGGTTGAATATCATGGAGGTCAGTTCTTTTGTGCATACTTTGGTGCAGGCTGAACGTATGGGAACACCTGTTGCTGAGGCCTTTGCCATACTCTCAGAAGATGTACGGTTGCAGCGCTTCAGGAGAGGCGAGCGGATCGCACTGCAGGCTCCGATGAAGATACTTATTCCGTTGATCTTTTGTATTTTGCCGGTCATTGCCATTATTATCGGCGGGCCGATATTCCTGCAGTTCATGGACGGCGGGTTACTTAATAGTGTAGGAGTAGGGGTGGGCAGATAAAATGAAAAAAATCCTTTATAGGATAATTTGTTTGGTCCTGGTTTTCTCTCTCTGCTTCCAGCCGTGCGTACAGGTCAATGCGCGCGCGGAAAAGATAGACTTACGGGAAGAGTCCAGTGGCAGCGCATTCGGCTATTGCACGGCTATTTTGAGCGGTTTCCTGGCCAGTATGTCTGTCACCAGCAGTTTTAATGTTATCCAGCTGTTCGTGCGATGTTATCTGGTCCCGACGCTGGTTAAATATATCGTGCAGGCAATGGGTATCAAGGATTCTAAATTAGCGGCGATCGCCTGCGTGTTTATTTCTACGTTGATCAATAGCGGTATGGATTATGGCGCCAGCGCAGCGGGAGATGGCGCGGGCGCTGCCGCTGAGGGCGCGGATGCCGCCGCCGCTGCCGCTGAGGGTGCTGAAGCCGCCGCTGCCGCCGCTGAGGGAGCCAACACCGCTGTTGCTGCCGTGCAAGGCGCAAGTGCCGCTGCTGAAGGCGCTGCTGCTGCAGCTCAAGGAGCAGGTGCGGCTGCTGATGTAGCCACGGAAGTTTCATCCAGTGTGGCGGAAAGCGGTGGGGATATAGCCGCCGCTGCTGCAGCTGAAGGCGTGGGTACGGCCGCGAATGCAGCCACGGAAGTTTCATCCGGTTTGGCGGAAAAAGCGGGTGATATCGCCAGTGCAGCAAAAGACGCGACTAAATCAATAGGCGGTTATTTAGGCAGTATGAAAGATTATTTTAGTAAAGCAATGACTTTCGGGGGTAAGACCGGATTGACCGGCGCTTTGATCGACGCGACCAAAGCAGCCGCGTATACCGCGGTTAAGCTGTATGTAACTGAAGCGCTCTCGGGCACCAATAAACAATTAGCTAAATCTGTAGGTTATTTGGCGGGTTTAGGCGTAGGTTTCGCGGTTGAGCAGGGATTGGAATATGCTACCGGAGTAGTAGTCGGAGGATATAATGAGAAAGGCCCGACTGCTGAGAAAGTGACGGATGAAAAAGCATTAAGCGATAAATTGGCCGCGCAGCGCGAGCTATTCTTGACAAAGATGCTTGGAGAAGCTGTTTGCCAGGTGGTTGTGGTCGCCGGTTCTTATGCCGGAGTTAATGAAGACCTTTTAACGCTTGGCGGGGCTTTGACCAAGAGGCTTACCATGGATTATATGGCTAAGAGTAAAAAAGAAGAAGAATTAGCTGAGCTTCAGAAGGCGCGCAACGATGCGGCAAACCAGCAGAATAGCTCGGAATCAAGCAGCCCGAGTGATGGGCAGCAGCAAGAAACTACTAATGCTGCAATTGCCGCGCTCGATAAGAAAATAGCGCAAAAAGAAAAAGAGTTAGAAGCATTCAGTACGGAAAACGTCATGAAAAAAGCTCTTCTTTACGGAGTTTCCGATTTGGCGCTGCGTAAGATAAGCAGTTATGCTCCTTCGCCGCTGCAGGGCGCGCAGTTCAATCTGGCTTTAACCAGCCTTGTGCAGGCTGTTGCTATAGATGAAGAAAATGTCGTTCAGGAACGTGATGAGAACGGCGAAAATGTCGTCCGTCCCTCTGAAGACGGAAAAGATTTCGGGTTTTACGGCCGTATTATAGGGGATAGCGTCAACCAGGCGAATGCCGATTTTATGTCCATGGGCAGGGGTAAGGCCAAGATTGTCGGTAGAGGCGAAGATGAGCGGCTTGATATCGCGTGGACATCAGGAAACGATATGTTCTTTGCTGCGAGGTATTCAGAGTATGTCAATGATGTGGTTAATCACGGGACTACCTATGCAATGGCAAATCAGCTGACTTCTTCATATCATAATCAGGCAGTTGCGAATACCTATGATGTTTTGAGCGGCGAAGTGAATCAAAGGTATTACAGGAATGATTCGAGTGTGAAGCCGAAGTTGGCCGAAAAATACAGGCAGTATAAGGAGAGTATTACGGAAAAGATTAAGGTTTTGGAAGAAGCCGCTAATGGTATGGGCGATAGCGATCCCCGCAAAGCGGCGCTTAAACAGTTCCTGGAGAAAGTCGGGAATCCGGCTGAATGGGATGTGACAACCTGGAAAGATGTCGGCCTTTGGGCAGCGAATGTTGCTTCTGCCGGGATCGGGTCTGCGACATTGGTCGGTTTATCGGCTGCAGGGACCGTTGGAGAAGGCAGCCGTGATAATCAGTTAAGCGAACGTGTTACTTCCGGTTCGCGCGCAGCCGGGACTATGGAAAAAGGCGACGCAGTTAAAGACCTTGTTGTAGCTTTGAGGGATGAGATTTCCGCGGCACAGGAAGTCCGCGGCCAGCTTATGAGTAATCAATCTCCGTTGGTTTTATCTGCGGTAAAGGAAGGGACTGTTTTTAAGGATAGTAACGGTTCGGTGATCGAAAGGCCTGATTTTGTCGGGACTTTTTCTTCTTCTGATATGGCTGCCGAGCGCATGAAAGTGCTTAAGATGCAGGAAGAAAAGAAACAGCAGGGGATGCTCAAGCAGGATACAGCGTCAATGAAAGAGATCAGGGAGAAGGCGATCCAGGATTTCCTGAATAATCCCGAAAATGCAAGTATAAAAGTAGCAGTTGAGAACGCGGTTGGTAAAGCAAAAGAAGCAGGCCCTATTAATAATGAGACACAAGTAAGGGATAGTGCTCTTGTTGCTGCGTTAACCTCTTCGCCAGAGAAAAAAGAACAGATCAATAACGCGATCAAGGCAGATATGAAATCAAGGGCATCTGCGGCGGCAGATAAGGCTCTTGCGGCAAAGGGAGATTTGCAGGTTAATGCGCAGTATCAGCGTTTTATCGGCAGTGATACGGTATATAATGAAACCTGGCAGCAGCGAGCGCCGGTTAATACCGGTTCCACTCCAAGAGAGGTTGCTCCTCCTGCGTTTAGTAAAGATATGTTCAGTCAATCTGAAGAAGGCGCTGGCGTGCCCCAGTTTAAACAGATGACGGTAGAAGCTGGCGCAGTGAAGCAGGTAGGTGATGGTTGGCTTTTGATAAGAGGCGGGGATGTCACAGAGCTTGAGGATAATAGGGGTTATGTGGCAGAAGGCGGGAATAAGGATTATTGGGTACAGGGAACGATCAGTGATATTCCCGGAGGCCCGTATCTTATTAAAGATATACCGACAGGAGGGGTGTTTTTGGCGCAGCCAGAGCAAATAGACAATTCATCGTCTCAGGAAACTTCTGTTGCTCCTCGATCGGTGAATGTTCAGCCGTATACGCACCCTGTTATTAAAGAATCGACGATAATGCAGAGGCCTGATGGTACGGAAGTGATCGTTCCGCAGTTTAAGCAGATGACAATAGAAGCAGGGGCGGTGCAGAAAGTAGAAGGCGATCGGATATTGGTACGCGGCGGAGAAGTGACAGAGCTTGAAGATAACCGGGCGTATGTAGCTGAGGGCGGAGACCAAAGTTATTATATAAAAGGGACAGTAAGCAAGCTGCCCGATGGGACAGTTTTTATCAATAATATTAAGCCGGGAGATGTGACTATCGCGGAGCCTCAACCGGTTTATCCTGCTGCCGGTAGAACAACAGATAATTCTTCTCCGCGGCTAGTTTCGGATAATAATACTCCTGAATATTTTCCTCAGCTTGAAACCGGGTATTTTAAGCCGGCTCCATCGCCTGCGATCAAAGAATCAACGATAATGCAGCGGTCCGATGGTACGGAAGTGATCGTTCCGCAGTTTAAGCAGATGACAATAGAAGCAGGGGCGGTACAGCGGGTGGAAGGCGATCGGATATTGGTACGCGGCGGAGAAGTGACAGAGCTTGAAGATAATAAAGGTTATGTGTCAGAAGGCGGGAATCAAAATTATTGGGTAAAGGGAACGATTAGTGATATCCCCGGAGGCTCGTATCTTGTTAAAGATATCAAGCCGGGAGACATTACTCTCGCGCAGCCGGAACAGACGGGTAATGCATTGGTTCAGCCGCCTGCTATTGTTACTCCCGGCAGAGTGGTGAGTGCCGATCCTCCAAATGAAATGCCTCCTTCTAATGTAAATGAAGAAGATAATGCGCTTCCTCCGGCGCTAAAGCCGCTGCCGCAACCAGCGTCAACGTTTTCTAATATGCAGCTTCGTAAAATAGACCCGATGACGGGGTATCAAAAGCCGGAGGCGATAGATGAGGAAGCAGTTGAAGATCAGTCTCCGTCGCGGCCAAAATACCCGGAAGTGAATTTACCAAAAATGTATGTCCCGGAGCCTTCACAGCAGCAGGATGCCCCTCAAGTAAGAGGTGAAGCCGGATCATTGCGTTTTAACCAGATGACCGTTGCGCCGGGAGCTGTGACGCAGGTCGGTGATGGGTGGATCCAGGTAACCGGCGATATTACAAATCTTGAACCTGGGGAACAGGGTCGTCAGAGCGCTTATGTGGACGCGGGAGGAAGCCAAAGTTATTATGTTCAGGGAACGGTCAGTGAATTGCCTGACGGTTCGGTTTTTATCAAGAATATAAAGCCGGGCGGCGTGACCCTGGCAGAATCCCCACAGCCGGACAGGTCCCTGCCGGCTGTGAATTTACCGGTTTACAATCCTAAGATCCCAGCCCCGCAAAATGATCCTGCTCCCGTTGAAGGCGGGGTTATATCGAATACTGTGCGTAAACAGATACCAACACAGGATGTAAATCCTGGCACTGAAGAAAGAGCCAGGCAGAATTATGAAATGCTGCTAAAGGCTCGGGATGAAATACAGCAAAAAAAAGGGTTTATTCCTGATAGTGGTAATAGGTCAGATTTAGGGACAGGCGTGCTGCCGATGTCTCCAGAATTGGTGCCTGTGACAGCTCCTGTAATGAATCAGGCTTCTTCTATGTCAAGCGGAGGCAGGGATTTTGTTGTGGGGGTGGATCCTCTTCCAGCTGATATGGTAGCTGCTGCAGATAATACCAGCCCATTTCCCCCTGGTATTAAGAATTCTCCAAATAAGATAGTTTCAGACGCAAATTCAAGCTCTCAGGTAGGAAATAACCCTAATTTAGAAGTAAAGGGCGATGGTTCATTAAGCGATAGGGCGGCAACGGTAATGAATAACGCATATAAAAATGCTCCACCAAGAGAGAATACTTCTATAGGAAATCAACCAAATGATGAGCGTAGCCGCCAGATGGATGTAGATTTCAATAAGACAAAAAGCACTACAATTGGACCAACATGGAAATGGGATTCTAAGCCCCGTCTTCCTAATGATGATTAAGCTTATAAATGTCCAAACTGACTGGAGCAGTCCTCGATTAGCGGTAATCGATTACCGGTTGTTGGTTACTTTTGACGAGTGTTTTATGACCTAAGGCCGTGATTTGCGATAAATTAAGATTATAAATGTCCAAACTGGCGATTGTAGTAGTCTTTTGGAATGAATAAAGATTGCTTCGCTCTGCGGGCTCGCAATGACACGGTGAAAGGGATAGTAATCATTTTCCTCTTAGTGCCTGTGTCTTGTGACATGTGACTTGTGACCTGTATGTGTGACTTCTAAAGGGGCCCAAACCTAGGCGTCAGTCCCGGCGCCTTAACTATCTCCGAAATTCTGGGCCCTTTTTTCTTTTCTCCAGATCAATCAGAATAAGGCCTTTTCTAAAGCATTTTCTTATTAAAATCAGATAGTTAGATATGTGCATATAAGTATGGGAAAGTTTATTTCATTTTCGATCTCAAATCAGGGGTAAAACCTTATTAAAACCAGCCACTTAAGTATAATGAAAGCGCTCTCTTTTAGGGGTAAAAATCACTTGACATTGTTAAAATTAATATGTTATACTTTGAATACAATAGAGATACAAAAAGTTCGAAAGGGTAAACCCACCGCGAGGTGGGGGCACAAAGCCACGGGTCTTAAAAAAAATAATTTTATTTATCAGCGCTTAATTAAGATAGCCGGGTTGCCGAATATCGACGGAAAGTTGAGTATTTGACAACTCGTTTTTTATTTACACTTAGTAACAAGTTTTCGAAAGTGTTTCTAATAACTTTACCAATAAGCTATAAGAACTAAGTAAAGTTAAGGCAAATAATGACCGTCAAGATCGACACAATTATTTTAAAAAATATTTGGGGTAAAGGGGAAGCTGTCTCTTTTTCTTTTTATATTAGGTAAGATAAATGGAAGAAAAAAAACCAAAACAACCTGAGCCTGAGTTTGAAGTAAAGACTAAAGAGCCGCCTTTTAAATCCAGTTTTAAGGCCTGGATCAGGGTGGTGGCGCTCATTATTGTTGCGGTTTTCCTGCCTGAGCAGGTTGCCCAGGCGGTAGAATACGATTGGCGCGTTATCTGGCAGAAACCCGCGCTTTCGCAGTTTACCCCGGCAATGATCAAAGATCCCCGCTTGTTGGATATTCCCCGCGCGGTCAAAAATATTTTAAACGATATCTCCGGCAAGCCGATCACCTCTATCAAAATATCTCCCACCTTAACGCTTAACTTAGACAAGCCGTTAAATATATCAAAGCAAAGAATAGAAGAGATCTACAACTGGCTGGTTGGAAAGCCTTGCGGCACAAAAGCGCTCTATGATTTCCTGAAGTACCAGGGCTTGGCGGTATCAGACCAGGATATTTCAGTCCTTGCATTGACGGTAGATATTTTAAATAATGTCATCAAGCCGCACGGTGAGCCGAAAGTCATCAAGACTTCCCTTTTTGCCTTATCAAAAGCTTCCGAGTTCTTCGGCCGTAACCTTATCCCGGTTAAATTCTCTGGTTTCTCGTCAAAGATCCGCGCGCCCTTTATCGCTCACTTCAAGGGTGACCATTATATTTTAGTCACCAATGTCAGCGCTGAAAAGATCTATTATGTCGAAGAGCACAAAGAGGAATTCCTGCCGTTTGAGAAATTCAAACAGGATTTCAGCGGTTATGCTTTGATCCCCGCAAGTGAGCAGACTTCCGCGGCCGCATCTTTAAGTGATGATGAAGCAAAGAAAATCCTGGGTGCCCGTTCCCGCGAAGAACGTAATGTCGATTATTTCGGCATGGCAGGAGGGTATTTACTGAGCACGACCACGAGTATCTCGGGACAATCATTAATGACAGGTATCCGTAATTATGCGGTCTCATACGGCATGCCCAAGCTTTTTAAAGCATTCGGCGCGAATGAAACCTGGCAGAATATCGGCGGCGGGTTTGCCGCGGGCGCCATCATCGGCGGTATGGATAGCGCTTATACGGGAAGTTTTAAGGATTGGGTCAACCCGATGAAATGGAATCCCTCGGCCATGCTGGTATCAGGGGCGGTATCCGCGACAAGTGCCGCGATCCAGCACGTCGGATATAAGAATCATTGGGATACTAAGCTTTTCGGCGGGGCGAGCATGTTCGCCGGCAAGATCGGCGGCATGGTCGCTGAAACCGCGTTTTCTTATACTTTGGGCGGTTGGGGATTACAAAAGATCTCACCCGAATTAAACAGGCCGGTATGGTTGAGCAGGTCGGAATATGCGGAAGCGATGGAAAAACAGGGTAACGCGCTGGTGCTGGTTGGAGACGCACAAACCCCAATGAACCTGCGCGTGGTAAACCCCTTTGATTTCCGGCAGCGTTGGCTTCCTGTTATCGGGGAAGGCGTAAGCCTGGCTGTGCAGGGTTATGCTGAAAAAGCAATGGGTTGGCAGCAGCATCAGGAATATTCCCGCGGCGCAGGTTCTATATTCTCGAGTGTCATGTCCGCTCCTTTCGCGGAAAAAGGAAGCATGTTCAGCACTATCGGTCAGACATTGATGACCTCCGCGATTAAAGGCTTTGTTTCAGCAGGCATGCAGCATGTTTCCAGGGAACTTACCGGTTTAGGGCCGTATACCGGCGCTGTCGCTTCTTTAGGCTTAAGCACTGCTTTATATGCCGGATTAGGCACGTGCCCGGAAGGTATTTCCCGCGCTGATTGGGGAGTTGAACTTTTTAAGCAGAGTATGCGTAAAGTAGTGGGCGGGTTCTTAAGCGGCGGCGCTGCCGTTTTGAACCGTGACGGAGATTTAAATTATCAAACAACGCTTGACGCCAGCTTTTGGAATACGATGGTTGATTTTGGCAGGACTGCACGCGATCTGCCGAATTCTTCCTGGACTCAGGAGAATTGGACAGATTACTTGAAAGACGGCACTACTCCTAAGTCGACTTTCCTGAAAGCGGTGAATAATCAGTTTTTCACAAGTATGCATAACCAGGCGGTCGATAATATTACCAAATTCTTGACTTCAGATTATCCCAGTTACACCTTTCTGAATAAGAAATTCCTGGTCGGTGATGCCGCCGGGATGGGAGATATCATTAGACAAGAAATCGGCCCCGCCACCGGTCAGTCAGGTGCTGAAGCCAATCCGCCGTTAATAGGAGATATTAATTTCGAAGATTATAGAAAAAAATTCGTATTTGAAGCTGTAGGCGATGGCGCTCAGAATTTGGAAGTTACCTGGTATCATCAGGGGCCGTTAGGTATCCTTGGTTCTTTTATCGGTATAGGCAATGAGCATGCCCGTGGGGATATCGTGGGAGAGAAGCTCTATGATAGTACCACATCCCTTTTCTTTGAGAGAAACCCAAAGATCGTCGATGTCGGTAACCAGAAAGCGTTCCGGGATTCCCGTTTTTATACCTATGAGACTTTTGGCCAGCAACCCGGCATTTCCCGCAGCGCTTATTTTCAATCCGCGTTATTTACCGGCAGCAGGCCTAACCTGTCAGGCGATATGCATTACGCGGGCTTGACACGCGGCGGAACCTTTATTACGACGCGCACCGCGGGCAAAGTGAGCCTTATGGATGATATGGGCCGCCTGCTTGATGTCCCACGCGATAAGATAACCCAAATGAGCGCTGGTAATATCCAGTCTGTCTTGCAGGAAAAAGGGTTGGCTGATGCAAAATCATTGATCCCCCGTTTTGAAAATACCGCCTTGAATTCTGAAATGGATTCGTTTATTATCCCGAAATATCTTGAGCACGGCAAGGAACTAGGGTACATCAGCAAGGACAAAAAAGCGTCTTTTATCCTTCCTTTCCACGTCCTTACCAAGGGCGAAGTCATTGATATACAAAACTCAGCGACCCTGGGCGGTAAGAACGGCTTTACCGGTACCGGCGATTGGGACCTTACATATAAAAACTTAACGCAGAAATTCGGCTCTTTCTATGGTCGGCGGGTAAGCGGAGAACAAACTGCCTCGGGGGCAAAATTTTCGGCGCGCTTCAATAACGATAAGATCATGGTGGCAGGCGGCTGGGAGATGGGTAAAGACAACGCCGTGATGCACGTTATCTCCGGCGCTTCTATGACAAGCGCTAAGCTTAATCTCGGCACTAATAGTGTTTCCGGCAGGGTCGATATGGATTTGGGTAGTTACAATGTTGAATTAAAGAACGGCAGGCAATATCAGGCGGCTATTGGAGGCTTAAAGCTGAATATCAATAATATCGCCAATGACAGCATGTCAATGGCAGCGTTGACGGGTATCGCTAAAATAAATAACGGCGGCCGCATGGGAATGCCGTTCGGGATCTTGGACGGGCAATTGCGGCCTCAAACCGCTACTCCTTATCAGCAGGGCCTGACCAAGATAGAAGACCCCAAAGGCGACGCGGTTAAGCCGCCGGAAACCAGCCCCTACCGTTTCAGTATGGAGCAGTTTGATAAAGATGCTAATCAGTTCACCGTTGGCGGCGATGTCCCCAGCCTGAAGAAAGTCAAAGATGGTTTTGTTGAATTTACCGCTATCGGCAATCAGGAACTCGATATCAATCTTCACTCAAAGCTTTTTAATATTCCCGATAAGGTCAGGATCAACGAAGGCAACCGCGCGATTTTATTTTCCATGGATAATTATAAAGTCTTCGATTCCACCCGTTCAGGGATTTCCGTGAATAACGGTAAATATAACTTTAATGATTCGAACGGCAAGATCCATCAGGCAACTTTTGATCCGGGCCTGCGCTTAGTCCCTGGGGTTGGAGCGTTGGGGATCGGCGGCATTGTTACTCCCGGCTCATATAATGAAAGAGGAAAGTACGAAGCAGGATTCTTTGCCAAGAAAAATTATGAATATGCGGGACAGAAGTGGACGGAGAAATATACCGCCGCAGCAGGCGTGCGCTGGGCAAACGACCCGTATAAGAACGATCTTGAGCTGCCAATACTTATTTCAGCGAATAATATCGATCCGATCAAAGTGACGCTTCTGCAAGATAATAAGGTCAAGGCCGAAGGCACGGCAATCGTGCGCCAATCTTCTTTTGATGCGGATTCAACTTCCAAGCTGAGTAATGGGTTAAATGGTAATAAGCTGGAAAGAATTAAGATCGCGCAGGAATTATTGAATTTTGCCAAGAGCCTTCCGCAGGGAATACCTCAATTTATCGCGGGGGTTAAGACATTACAGGAAATCGTGGCTGCTCCGGATGCTTCTGTCAGTGATGCGCAGGTGGCTTCCCTTGTCCCTCTTATGCGTCAGCTTCCTAAAATGGAAGGGTTTAACAATTCCGGTCTCTCTGGCTATTTTAATTTAGCGACGATCAGCGTATATGATAACCCCAATGGCTTAAAAATATCCGGCGCTAGTTCGTTGAGTAAAGGCGGTCCTTCTCAAAGTTCAAGCTTTAGCCCCTATGATGTTACGACACGCATGATCACCAGTGTCAGGCCGATTGATCCGAACAACCTGGAACGAGGCAATATTTATCAGCCGATAAACCGCTTGGAAACATTATTCACTACTTCACCCAGCATCCATTTTATGTTCCTGAATGCGGGCGCCGAGCATATTTTACCGGCTTGGGAAAATGGGAAACCGGTTGAAGTGCAACTATTAGGAAAGCATACCTCTTGGTCAAGCCTGAAAGATACACAGGGGAAAGTCCATATTTTAGGCAATGGTATTGCAGCCGGCCAGGCAGGAACTACCGCTATCGGTATTATAGGAGGGAAGCGTTCATTTGAAGTCTCTCAAACCCTGAAACAAAAAGATATAGAGGCAATATTTCAGAAATTTGTCATTAAAGCAGGGGATGTTGCCAAGACTCAGGAATTGCTCGCGAGATTCAAGAATGAAACAGGGTCTGATTTCTTAAAGCAGCTTAAAGATGACTTGCAAAGCAAGAAGATTGAGATCAAGAATGGAAAAGAACCGGAAGTAAGGGCAGCGCTGATTAATTTCGCGGATAAACTTATTGCCAGTGTTGAACAAGGTACTCTTGATGTTCAGGATGTGGCTGATTTCAGTAATATGCTTTTAAAAAATACGGTTATCCCGCAGCAGATCTCCTGGAAAGCTCAGGTTACGCTTAATACACAGGGCCTCTGGGAGTGCGGGATCGACGGAAAAGCGCTTCCTTATGCCGGCGCCGGCGAAGAATGGAAAGGGAAGGTCCTTTCCTCATCAGTGTTAAGAGATGAAGCAAAGATAATCAGTAATAATGTCGTCACTTCATTCGGCCAAAAAGATCACGCGATCGTTGATATCGGCCTGACCAATGACCAGCAGCTTTCTTTAATGGTCAAAGACGTGCAGTATTTTTCATTTGACCCGCGCAGGGCATCAAGCAGCGAATCGCTTTCTGCTGATAAGAACAAAGGGTCTTCCCGCTTTGAGCCTAATGCCGGATTAAAGCTTTCCGTAAAACCCGTTGACCGGGGCAGTCATCTTATTAATTGGTTCAATCAATACAGTGGTGACCAGGGCAGCTTGATCCCGATAAAGATCGGTTCCGATAACAGCGCGTTTGTCGATGTGTTTAATGCTGTTCAATACAAATTCGGTAATGAATGGGCCTCTCTTGATTTCGGCGGTTTCTTCAGGGCATACCGTAATGGAACTATCGGATATAAACAGGAAGAATTTGTCAATGAAAGCGGCAAAAAAGATAAACGCTGGGTAGTCGATTATCAGGCTGCCAAGCCCGTGGTTGTGCCTAAACAGCGTTTTGAAACAGTAACGAAGAAAATAATACCTAGCGCAACACTGGACCAGAAGAGTCTTTCGATCATAGCGGGTGATTTTAAAGTAATTAAAGAAGAAAAATCCGTTTTAAAGAAAGCGCGCGCGCCGGAATCATCTCGAGAAGGCCAACAATATTCAGGACAGGCAGTCGAAATGATGATGCTTCTTCCTGAGGTTCACTTCCAGGCGTTTAATGATACTTTAGTCGATTCTATAAATAAGAATACCGGTGTTTTGATCAATAATATCACCATTAATATTTTTAACCCGGGCCAGGTTTTTAAAGCGGTTGCGGTTACTGAGCCAAACGGCAAGGTCATGACCACTTTTGTCCCGGTTGGGGGAGATTTAAGTAATTGTTATAAAGACGGGCTTTTGCTTGGGTATGGGAAAGACCGGACCGGTAATATTTTAGCCAGCACCGGCCTGATGATGCCGTATGTCTGGGTTGACCAGGGGCGGATCGTGACCCGGTATAATGTCCCTAAAGCAATGCCTTCTTGGATAAATGATAAGGCTACCGGTAAAGGCGGCAGCGAAAAAGAGCCTCAAGGCCGCAAGCCGGTAACAGCAACGTTAGAAAAAGACCCGAGCCTTACCCGTAGCGGAAAAGTTATTATTTCCGCGGAAAAAGATTGGGCGCGGTATGATAAAAAGATCATTCGCAACGTTTCCGGAGAATTGGCGTTCGGCGGTTTTCTTGATTCTTCAGAGCTTATGCCTTACGCGGGGTTGCCCGGTACACTGTTTATCCTGCAGGGACGTTCTTTTACTTTCGGCGGAGAAACGTATACCGCGCGGCAAACTACTTCTGCGCGGATGATATACCATGACCTCATGGGTAAAGTATGGGGCCGCAATGTTCAGACCGGCAAGAGCATCAATAACACATTTTTTATTGATAAAGCAAAATTGGAAAAAATGTCGGTTAAAGCTCATAGTACGACTATTTGGAACGATACCTGGGGTAAATCGACAAAAACCTCCCTTTTATCTGTGGCATTATCTCTTCGGCATAATTTACAAGACAGCTGGTCAACATACCTGGCAAAAAGCATCGAAAAGCGGGCCGATGGCAAGGGGTATAGCCTTGAGTTTGAAGGAGATTTTAAATTAAAATTAAAAAGAGATCAGGAAGAAAATCCGGCTAAGAAGGGAGATAAAGTGCCTTCTCCGGATAAACTTTCCGTATTAGAGGTTAAGTGGGTAAATCAAGCAAATGATACTGATGTCATCGCGCGCGGCACGCTTTACGGATGGCTTGCCAATAATTTAAACGCCGGCGGTCATTATGCGTATATGCACGCGCAATGGACTTTTGATTCAGGATTGCAAGGGTATAGCGGCAAGGAATTGGCTGAAATGGCAAAACCAATAGGCCAGGCGGGTAATGGAGCGGCTGCTTTTTCAGGCCAAAGGATATTGT
>CAZPNW010000188.1:0-12891 GCA_964588175.1 uncultured Planctomycetales bacterium | reverse complement strand
AAATAGGCGTTAATAACACCGAACTTGACCTGCGTATTTCCACGCTGCCGACAGCATTCGGAGAAGCGGTGCATATCAGGATCTTAAGCCAGCGGTTTTTCCTTGAACTTGAAAGGCTGGGGCTCCTGCCGCAGGATCTGGCGATCATCGAACAAGTAATCAAAAAGCCGCATGGGATCATTTTCGTAACCGGCCCGACCGGTTCAGGAAAATCAACCACACTCTATGCCAGCCTCGCGCGCATTAATTCTGATTCAGTAAAGATCATTACCATAGAAGATCCCATAGAATATCAACTCAAAGGCGTCAACCAGATGCAGGTCATCCCTAAGATCGGCCTTGATTTTGCCATGGGATTACGGCACATGCTTCGCCATGACCCCGATATCATGATGATCGGAGAAGTCAGGGATTATGAAACCGCGGAGATCGCGATACGCGCCGCATTAACAGGGCACCTGGTTTTCTCGACCCTGCATACCAATGACGCCTCCGGTGCAGTAACCCGTCTCGTTGACATGGGAATCGAGCCATTTTTAGTATCATCTTCGCTTGAATGCCTTATTGCTCAGCGTTTAGTGCGGGTAATCTGCCCGAAATGCAAAGTTGCATTGCCATCAAAGAAAGCTATACGGGGACAGATAGAAGATATGGCTATGATCCATAAGAACACGGTATTCTATGAAGGCAAAGGTTGTGAAGAATGCCGTTTTACCGGATACCAGGGAAGGACAGCGATCTACGAGATCCTTAACGTTACTGACGCAATAAGGGATTTAATCATAAAACACGCCTCAAGCCAGCAAATTAAACAAAAAGCCATTTCTCAAGGGATGCGCACCATGCGGCAAAACGGGATGCAAAAAGTAGAAGTCGGCGTCACCACGCTCACTGAAGTTATGCGCGTCACCCAGCAGGAAGAACTACCGTAAAGAATACGTATGCAGAAATATATTTATACCGCGAAATCAAAACCGGGAGAGACTGTTCAGGACAGTATCGAAGCGGAGACCGAAGAAGACGCTATAAATAAAATAACCCAATTGGGATATTTCCCGGTTTCTATTCAGAACGCCGCACCCCGCCTTCAGAAATCAGGTTTACGCAGGTTATTAAAGATATCCGATAAAAATATCGCCCTTTTCACCGTTCAACTCGCAAGCCTCTTAGAATCGGGTGTCACCATTTTAAACAGCCTCACCATTATATCCAATCAAACTTCCGATACGTATTTTAAAGCGGTATTACAGGACATCGCCCATAAGATCAGGGACGGGAGATCTTTATCGGAGAGTTTTGCCGAATATCCGGTAATGTTCTCGCCATTATACATCTCCATGATACACTCAGGCGAAGTCAGCGGATCAGTTGAGCCGGCGCTCAAACGGCTGGCAGAATTCATGGAAAAGGAAGAAGAATTCAAAAGTTCGCTCTGGGCGGCATTAACCTACCCATTCTTTCTTTTAGCGGTCAGTATCATAACGGTTCTGGTCCTTTTAGGGTTTGTTATCCCCCGACTGGTCTCTATGTTCTCTGATATGGGCCAGGTTTTGCCGCTGCCGACACAAATTTTAGTTAATTTGTCGGCATTCTTGCGTAATTACTGGCTCATCATAGGGCTCATCATCATAACGGTGGTTTTCATTATCCACCAACTCTACCGAAAACCTGAAGGGAGGCTCATCTTTGACCGCTTCAAGATCCATATGCCTGGATTAGGGATCATTATCTTAAAGACTGAGATCAGCCGTTTTGTCCGCACGTTATCTCTTTTAATTTCGGGAGGGATCCCGATCGTATACTCACTGGATGTCACCGCATCATCTATCCAGAACGAGCTTTTAAAAAAAGAGGTTTTAGCGTTTAAAGATAAGCTATCGCAGGGAACAAGCCTTTCCCAATGCCTCAAAGAATCTCAATTATTCCCGTCCTTAGTTACTAACATCGTCAATACCGGAGAAGAATCCGGAAACCTGGAAAGAGCTCTTTTAAGGGTCGCCGTCGATTATGAAAAAGAGGTCGACCGGGTCATTAAAACGTTAACCCGGCTTTTAGAGCCGGTAATAATCTTGATCATGGGATTAGTCGTAGGATTTATTGTCATCGCAATGCTCTTGCCTATATTCCAGATCAATTTAATTGTGAGATAGCCGAATGAAACTCAATCCCCCGCATAAGCCTCTTGAAGCCTTTACGTTGATAGAATTAATGCTCGTCGTTATCATCATCGGGATCTTAGCCGCAATGGTCGCTCCCCGGCTTGTGGGGCGTTCTGAGCAGGCAAAGGCAGCTGCTGCCCAATCAGAAATAAACGCAACCATCGCCCTGGCATTAGACACGTTTGAAACCGATAATGACCGTTATCCTACGACTTCAGAAGGGCTCCAGTCGCTTGTCACTAACCCCGGATCGCTGCCTGAATGGAAAGGGCCGTACCTTAAGAAAATTCCCCATGATCCCTGGGGAGAGGTTTATTCTTATAAATCTCCCGGAATGCATAACCAAGAGTATGATCTTTCATCTGCCGGACCCGATATGATCGAAGGGGACAATGATGATATTGTCAACTGGTAAGGCATCTATGGACCAAACGCATCAAGATGACGGTTTTACCTTCCTTGAACTGCTTATTGTCATAACGCTGCTGGGGATCTTGACCGCCCTGTCAATTCCCCAATTCAAGCAGTCCGCGGAAAACATGCAATTATCCAGCACGGCTCAACAACTGCAATCATATATTAATTTTCTGATCCAGCGTTCAGTCGTCGAGACAGTACCGATACGCATGATCCTGGACACCGAAAAAAACAGTTACCGGGCGCAAAAAGAACAAGACACCCGGTACTTCCAGGATTTCCGGCTGCCCAGCGGAATAAAAATAGCAGCCGATAAACAAGACGTATTCATATATCCCGACGGAACAATCGATAAGGTCACGATCACGCTTACCAATAAGCAAAACAAGAGCGCGACGCTCACCACGCAAGGAGTATTCGGTGGGACTAAGATCAAAACACAATAAGAGAGCATTTTCATTGTTGGAACTCTTGATCTCTATCGCGATACTTTCAACGGGTATCGTGATCATATTACAAGGATTCACTTTTTCTGCGCGCGCGGCGGCATTATCTTCCGACATGATACAAGCTGTTTTCCTGGCAAAAGATGAACTTCAAGCGCTTGAATTTAAAGAGAATAACGGCCTTACCGCTTTAGAAAATCCCGACAACCGTAACACCGTCGGAAGATTTCGCATGCGCTTTCTTAATGAGCTCAACAAAGATCTTAACCTATACACGTTAAGCGCTGAAATATCATGGGAAAGATCAAAAAAGGAAGAGAAAATAACCCTGCGATCATATTTACGATGACCAATAAATCCCGGGGATTTACGCTTATAGAATTACTCATTGCCTCAACACTCTTAGTTATTGTAGCCCTCAGTATTTTTTCTGCGCTCCAAACAGGGATCTTTGGATATGGCAACATTGACGAGACGCTCAACGGTTATTCAACAGGAAGCTCCCTTTTAGGACGTATCGACAGCGATCTAAGGAATGCTTTTTGCTTCTCGAAGAATAAATCACTTTTCTCCGGGACCGCAACCCAGATCAGCTTTTTGACGATAATTGACGGCTACTCGGGGAACAAACGGCGCAAGGAATTCGCCTTTGTTTCTTATAAACTTTCTGATAAGAAACTATCGCGATTATGCCGAAAGGACAAAGAAAGTTTGAAAGAAGACTCCAGCATTCACCCTGAAGAAATGACAGGAGACATTGATACGATTTTGTTCACCTACGGACGGGCTCCTGACCCGAAAGAACCGCTCCAGTGGCAGGCGGCCTGGAATGCTCAAGAGAAATTGCCGGCGGCGGTAAAAGTAAGTTTATCGATAAAGAAAAAAATACCGATCACCTTAGAACGGACTATCTATCTGTCCCCTGGTGAATAGGCAGGCACACCATCGATGATGCGGAAAAAAGCGCAGTCACTTATCATAACCCTCTGGACACTTATCGTTTTAACGATCCTTGCGGTAAGCATTGCCCATCGGGTATCTTTCTCTCTCAGGACAAGTAATTTCCATAAAAACAAGCTTAAGGCTCTGTACCTGTCCCACGCAGGATTAAACCGTGCGATCAGGGAGATCGATAATGACCAGACACCGGACTGCGATTCTTTGGTAGAAAGCTGGGCGAACAACAAAGATGTATTCGAAAAGATCTCTCTCGATCAAAACTCAGGCGGCTTCTCAAGCGTCAGTTATCAAAGCTTCTCCAACCAAGAAAACATCACGGTATTCGGGGTACGCGATGAAGAACGCTCGATCAACATCAATACTGCTTCCCGGGAATTATTGCTTTCACTGTTTAATGATTGCCAGATCCCTCTTGCAAGCGAGCTCATTGATAATATCCTCATCTGGCGGGGGGATAAAGCCGATGAAAACAAGATATATGAGAAAGAAGGTTATGCCTGTAAAGCACAAAAATTCAGCGTCCTTGAAGAGTTACTCCTGGTCAAAGACTTCACGCGCGAATACCTGGATAAACTAAAAGATCATATTACCATCTACGGGAACAGTCCAACAGACACGATCAATATAAACACTGTTTCATTGGAAACCCTCAAGATTTTCTGCCGTTATGTTGCACGGGCCCTCGCTGAACCGGCCGCAGACGGTTATGCGAATACCATCGCGTCAAAAATAGTTGAGTTGCGCGATACGCAGGGGGCATTCCTCGATAAGAACGGGATAGGCATAACGCTTTCCGGAGATGAAGAAACCAACATATTCAACAGCCTCATCGAAAAAATCCAATTTAAATCAGACTATTTTTTAATTGAAGTTACCGGAAATACGGGTACAATAAAGAGTATTGTTGCCGCGGTTTACAACCGAGAAGAAAAAAGAATAATATCCCTTCATGAAAGCTAAAGATAAAAATAAGATCTTTGTCTGCCAGGTGATTGAGAATACCGTCAGAGTACTCACCTGTATTCCCGGACATACTGTCCCCTTTGAATTGAGCGCGTTAGAAGTCATATCCTTGCCCGCTGAAGGCTCGGATGAAAAAAAGACCGCTCAAATCCTCGCTGAAACCTTAAAGAAACTAGGATTCCAAAGGCATGAGATCATTCTTTCTTTCCCCCGGGCAAACACGACCTGCCGGTATCTCAAATTCCCCACGCAGATACCTGAAGAAATAGACAAAATGCTTTCTTTACAAGCCTCAAAATACCTCCCCTATCCTGCGCAAGAGTTGATTACCGCCTATCAGGTCATTGAGCAAGAAAAGGACGGTTTTGTCCTGATCAATGCAATTATCGCCCATTCAGAATCTGTCAAACGGTCTCTGCGGCTCTTTAACAGCCTGAAATACTCCAAACTTTCGCTTATTTTGAGTTCATACGGCATTAATAATCTTTTTTGCAGTTTATACCCCCAGGAGACCGCTCCCGTCATGCTTCTGGACATTGACGGCCAACAGGTCGAATTGATCATCACCAGTAACAGTAAGATAATCTTTAACCGGTACTTTAAATTAAGCGGACCTTCATCCGGATGGAAGAACCTGTTACGCGAAGAGATCCTCAAAACTCAAAGTTCTTTTATAAAAGAAGTAGGGAGGCCAGCTCCTCAAAAAATAGTCTGTTTAGGGACACAGCGATCACTGGCGCGCATAAAAGAAATACTCGATATGCAGGAGGAGATCCCTTCCTGTGAAATGCGGCTGTTCCCCGAAAAATTGAAATTAGCGGATGAGATCTCCGCGACACTCGCTCACACGCCCTTTTCTTATGCCAGTTTATTCGGATTGGGAAATAGAGAGACTGAGGGATCCTTGAAGCTGGTGCCTCAGGATATCAAATCTACCCATAAAAGGCTTATCCAACGCTCTGAGTATATCCGCGTTTCTCTTATGGTTCTCGCCATCATATTCATGGTAAGCGCCGGATTAACCAAAAACCTTAATACAAAGACTGATTACTTAAACCGGCTGAAAACTGAACTTTTAAAGTTAGAAACGCAGGCAAAACCGCTTGAAGAGATCGATACCAGGCTCAAGATATTAGCCAGCAGGGCGGAAAAACGGCTTTCAAGCCTTGAAGTATTCTATGAGTTGAATAAAACGCTTCCCCGCGCGATATCATTAACCAGTCTTGCCTATGAAGAAAACTCACAGATCATCTTACACGGCCAAGCACAAACCTTAAGTATCATATTCGAATTTGTATCTCAACTCGAGAAACTGCCGGCATTCAAGGACTTCACGGTAAAAGTAAAATATGCTACCCAAAATAAAAGCCAAACGGGTGATAGAGTAGATTTTGAGATCACCTGTAACAATACTCCGGGGAAACAGTAATGCAGAAAATACTTACGCAGAGAGAAAAAACCATATTATACACGACAATAGGGATAGTATCGGTAAGCATATTCTATAATTTTATCGTAACACCGATCATTCGGAAGAACAGCCTTATCAATAAAGAAATACACAACACAAAAATGAAATTAAAGAAATACCTCCAGCTTTTAAGCCAAAAACAAAGCCTGCAAACAAAATATGACTATTTAAACGCTGAAAAACCGGCTTCCGGAATAAAAGAGAATTCAACGCTGAGGACTCTCTCAGAAATCGAAAATATGGCAAATACTGCTCAAATCCGCATTTTAGATATCAGGCCTCAAGTGCGAAAAAGCGAAGGCAGTTATGACGAGATCCTGGTAGAATTAAGGACAGAAGGCTCACTCAGTGATTATATCAAATTCATTTATGATCTGGAGAATTCACTTTTATTATTACGGATCAAACGATTTCAATTCAACTCCCGCTCCAACTCTGCATTGCTTGAAGCAAATTTCAGTATTTCCAAACTTGCTATTGATTAAATCCAGCTTACCATAAATCACCAAATCCCAATTTAGCCTCTCAGAAGATGTGAAATTTAACGCAATAATTCTTGACAAATACCCAGGAATTGGTATACTCTCTAACTAGAGAGTAAAGGGAGGCAAATATTCCTAACATTTACTTAATAAAAGATTTAGCGCGGATCACCGGATATTCAATCTACACCATAAAGTTTTACCTCAAGATCGGCCTTCTGAAAGAGATCAGCCGGAGCCCTGAAACCCATTATCGTTATTTCAATGATTCTAACGTCGAAACATTAAAAACAATCCGCAATTTGCGTAAACAAGGCAAGTCTTTAAAAGAAATAAAAAATGAGCTACTTTAAGGTATTAGGCCTTGAAAAAGAACCCTTCTCTACCAGCCCTGATCCTTCGTTTCTTTACCGTTCCGTCAGCCACGACACCGCGCTCAAACGCCTCGAAATTGCCATACGGCTGCGCAGGGGCTTAAGCTTGATCTTAGGCGATGTCGGGATGGGCAAAACAACGCTTTCGCGCACCCTCCTGCAAACTTTTCAAAACGAAGAGGATTTTATCTTCCATATGATACTCGACCCGGGTTACAAATCAGAATTTCAGTTCTTATTAAGTTTAACTAAGATCTTCGGCATAAAATCAACTTTTAAATCAACATTGACTTTTAAAGAAGATTTAGAGAAATATTTATTTCATGCAGGTATAAATGAAAATAAGACGATCATCCTCCTTATTGATGAAGGACAAACCATCTCTACCGAAAACCTTGAAGTTTTACGCATGCTGCTTAACTATGAGACCAATGAGTTTAAGCTTTTACAACTGGTGATCTTAGCGCAAATGGAGCTTCTGCCGAGGATCAAAAGGATCAATAATTTCATTGACCGTATCGCCCTTAAATATACCATTAATCCGTTTGACGAAACAGAAGTAAAAGAAATGATCGCATTTCGGCTTCTTCAGGCAGGGCATAAAGCCCCTGACGATTTATTTGCACCGGGGGCGATCAGGCTGATCTATGAACACACTCACGGGCATCCCCGGAAAATCGCGCTGCTCTGCCACGATGCCCTCGAGACAATTGTCATGAAAGAGAAACACTCGGTTAATGAAGAAATCATCCAAAACCTGATAAAGGCGCGCGCATAACTATGGCTGAAAATATTTCACCTGAAGAAAAACTCTTACGGCTTATACGAAACGAGCCAAAACAGCAGATGCCTCCGGAAAAACAGTCGGTGCTGCAAACCGGACGGGTCAACCCTGCCCAAGAGCCTGTAGCTCAAACTAAAGAAGACAAAGCGAAGATCAAACTGTTAGACAGGATTTTATCATTGAATCCGATAAAAATAGTATTGGCCTGTTTCTTTACGGCCCTGGTTTACTTTACCGGTTCTATCATATATCCTCTCTTGATGCCTCCCCAGGTCAATATTCCTGACATACAACAAGACATCCACAAAGGACCTGTTATAGAGCAAACCCCCATAAAACCGCTTGAGTTTTACCAGACAGGCATCGCGCAACAAGAAATGTTCCACAGCCAGCCTGCTGCGCCTGCGCAAGAAACCGCCGTAAGCGCTGTTGCGGGCAATCACGACATCCTTAAAGACATAAATCTTATTGGTATTATAGCCGGTAATGACCCACAGGCGATCATTGAAGATAAAAAAACAGAAAAAACCTATTACGTTTCCAAAGGGCAGCTCATCGGAGATCTTCTGGTAGAAGAAATTCTCGATGGGAAAATAATCCTTAATCTTAAAGGACAAAAATTCGAACTCTATTTATAGAGAGGCCACCCTGGCAAGTATACCGTTACGCGGCGTGTTTCACCTGCCGTGAAAGGAGAGTAAAATTGAAGAAAAAAACCATCGCATATTTATGTTTCCTCATGCTCTTCTTGAGTCAAAGCGCCTTCGCGCAGGAAAAGCCTCAAAATCAACAACTCAAGCAAATGGAAATTTCAAAGCCATCTGAACAAAACAGGATATCGCTTGATATCAAAGGCATGGACATCACCGATGTGCTTAAAATGCTCGCGACGCGATCAGGCTTAAATATCATTGTAGGAAAAAATGTTACGGGAAAGGTGACCCTTTTTCTAAAAGATGTTGACCTGGGGGAAGCCTTTACAATACTCTTATCTGCCAATGACCTGGCTTACGACAAGAAAAACGATATCATTAACGTCATGACGCAGCGGGATTATGAACTTATTAACGGTGAACGCTTTCAAGACAAAAAGAAGGTCCAGGTATTCCATTTAAAAAATGCCAAAGCCGCTGACTTATCAAAAGCCATATTGCAGCTCAAATCGAACATCGGCAAAGTTATCGTTGATGAAGGTTCAAATACCTTGACCATTGTCGATACGCAAGAGAAGATGGATGAAATAGAAAACTTTATCAAGAAAACAGACTTACCCCTGGAAACCAGGATATTTGAGCTTCAATACGCCACGGCGGAAAAGATCAGCGCGAAGCTTGCCGAAGCGATCACAAAATCAATCGGTTCCATGAAGATCGATGAACGGACCAATAAGATCGCGGTAACTGATTACCCGGAAAAACTCAATGAAATAGCTCGGATCATCACTGCCTTTGATGAAAAAACACAACAGGTCTTAATAGACGCTCAGATCATTGAAATCAGCCCTCAAAAAGACCAGTTTACCATGGGAGTTGACTGGGATTACTGGCTTAAGAACCACGTCCGGCTCGTCAGCTCGCTGCCTGCGCCCTCTTTAAGCGATGTTACCGCCATACCGAACAAATTATCTTTCGGAGTTGCCGCGGCAGACGAAACAATAAATAAAAAAGGCGATTATAAAGCGGTGATCGACTTGCTCAGCACGATAGGAAAGACTAAGATCCTTTCGAGCCCCCGGATCATGGCCCTGAATAACCAAGAAGCAAAGATCCTTGTCGGGACTAAAGAGGCGTATATCACTTCCGCGATCACGCAATCGGGAGATTCCGCAGTCACTTCACAATCAGTAAATTTTGTCGATGTCGGCATTAAACTCTATGTTACCCCTACGATAAACCGCGATGGTTTTGTCACCATGAAGATAAAACCGGAGATCAGCTCTGCCAAACGCACCGATATAACCGCTGACGGCAAGATCACTCAAATACCCATCGTCACCACGTCTGAATCTGAGACAATGATCATGGTAAAGGACGGCACAACTATTATTATCGCCGGCCTTAAAAAAGACCAGCAAGAAAAAGAAGAAAAGAAAATACCCATTCTGGGTGACATACCGATCCTCAATCTCTTCACAAAGAACAAAAGGACTGAGAACATAAAAACAGAGCTCGTGATATTTATTACGCCCCATGTGATAAGCGGCGCAGAACCCCTGGAATACAACAGCCTCACCGGCGATAAAGATATCAGCTATATTCAATCCTTTGCCCAAGCCCACAGTGTGGACATTACTCCCGTACCCGATACCACGGGGCCGGACTCATGGGAAACGTACAAATCAACCATTATAAATAAAATAAAAGCCGTTATGAACACCCGGATACGCGATACGGCTCAAAAAGGCAAAGTCTATTTATCTTTCACCCTTGACGAAACGGGTAATATCAAAGGCCCTCTCAACATCATTTCTTCTACGAATCAGAATTTAAATGTTATTGCGGAACTCTGTATACTAGAAGCATCTCCTTTTTCACGTATCCCTAGGGAACTGGAAAGGCCGGAAGAGAATTTTTCATTAACACTGACATTCGAATAAAGAGCCACAGGCAATAAAAGAACTTTCAAATTTTATCGAAGTACGCTATATTAATAGGGGGGCACAATGGCTAAATTATTGATCGTTGATGATGAAGAAGATGTCAGGGAATTCGCGGCGAGTTTCTTCCGCAAGCGTAAAATCGAAGTTTTGACCGCCTCCAGCGGTAATGAAGCATTAGAAAAGATCGATAAAGAACAGCCCCAGCTGGTATTACTTGACATTAAAATGGAAGGCAAAGACGGCATTGAAACTTTACAATGCATAAAAGAAAAGAACAAGAACATTCAAGTCATCATGGTTACCGGAAAAAAACCGGAAGAAGAGGAAATATTCAAGCAATGCATCAGCCTGGGAGCTTCCGACTATATCCATAAACCGTTAGAACTTGAAGAGCTCGAAAAGGTAGTATTATCTTTTTTAAAGAAACTGTAGGGGAAAGATGGGAATAAACTATAAAAAAGAACTTGAGGCAGCCGCAAAAAGCATGATCCTGGTGCATGAGCCTGACCTCTTGATTAAAATGATCGTCAGGCTCGTTGTGCAAAAAGTACAAGTCCGCCACGCGGGTATCTTACTGCATCATCCTGAGCAAAACACCTTCATTCTTACCGTTTCCCGCGGGCCGCTCGGGTTAAAAGTACCGGCAGGATTTGCGCGCCTGGACATGGATAACCCTTTAATCCGCTTCTTCCGTGAACATAAAGAGAGGTCCCTTTTTAACCACGATGCCCTTGTCTATAGCGAAGCTGCGCGCGCCTTAAAAAAAGATAAGACCATAGACGCAGAATTGCGGACACTCCTTGAGCGGGTACTCTATCAACTCGATATTTTTGATGTCGCGGTTTGTATCCCGAGTTTTTACCGGGAAGACCTCATCGGAATACTGTTTTTAGGGAACAAGAAGAACAAAAGGCCTTTCGGGCATGATGAATTGGCGTTTTTTAACGCGCTCACTTCAGATGTGGCAATGGCAATACGAAATGCCCGCCTCTTCAAACAGCTCGAGGTTGAGTTGGACAAAAGACAAAAGCTCTTCATGAACACAACCGTCGCTCTTGCTGCCGCAGTCGAAGCCAAAGACCGCTATACACACGGCCATACCGAACGGGTAACGCATTACAGTGTCGAGATCGCCAAAACAGTGATCCGGGAACAAACCGTGAACTTAACTGATAAATTCTATGAGGATCTGCATATAGCCGCGCTGCTCCATGATATCGGTAAGATCGGCATACCGGAAAGCATCCTGAACAAAGAAGCTCCTTTGACACCTGAAGAGTGGAAAAAGATGCAGACGCATCCCATAATCGGCGCCAACATCCTCCAATCCATCGGAGAGTTGGGAAACGCCATTTTAGGGGTAAAATACCATCATGAACGTTTTGACGGAAAAGGATACCCCGAAGGCTTACATGAGGAAAGTATTCCCTTAATCGCCGCGATTATCGCGGTCGCGGATAGCTTCGATGCCATGACAACGGACAGGCCCTATCGTAAAGCAAAAGAAAAAGAAGCCGCGCTTCAAGAAATAAAGAGCCTCGCCGGCCAACAATTCAACCCTACCGTTGTAGCGGCATTTACAAAAGCATACCAAGAAGGAAGAATCTAACTATGGCAAAAAAACGCGTAATTCTCATGTACATCTCTGAAACTTCCGGGCATCACAGCGCCACACTTGCGATCGAAAAAACCCTCAAGATATTATCACCTGATACTGAGATCCTCAACATCAATGCCTTTAATTATACAAACCCTATTTCAGAGAAAATAGTCAACAGCATTTACATGAGCATCATTAAACGGACCCCTAAGATCTGGGATTACCTCTACGATAACCCTTCTATAGCGAAAAAGATCGCTAAAATGAAAGAGGTGATACACAAATTTAATTCTCCAAAACTCAGGAACCTCTTTGACCGTTTTAAACCCGATGTCGTTGTCTGTACCCAGGCATTCCCCTGCGGGATGGTCGCAGATTACAAAAAAACCTACGGCTCACCCATCCCGCTCATTGCCGTCCTGACCGACTACGTTCCCCATTCATACTGGGTCTACGATACGGTCAATTATTATATTACCCCTTCCGAAGAAGTATCGCAAAATCTCATAAAAAAAGGCATAGCCCCGGGTAGAATAAAAGATTTCGGGATCCCTTTCGACCCGAAATTCAATGAGCCGGTTGACCGTGACAAAACTATCAAGAGACTCAAGCTGGACCCCGAAGCAACGACACTCT
>CAZPNW010000187.1:0-5199 GCA_964588175.1 uncultured Planctomycetales bacterium | reverse complement strand
CATACAACCGCTCTACTGTTTTCTGATTTGAACTGTCAGCGGCAATGCCATAGACAGTTTCGGTCGGAATGATCACCAGTCCCCCGCCAGCCAGGACACCTGCCGCCTGCTTGAGGGATTCCTCACGGGGAGAAACAGGATCAACTTTTACGATCTTCACTGAAGCCATTTATTCACCACTCCCAAACGTTGAAATTTCAAAAAACAAAAGAGACAAAATGCTAAATCTTTATTTTGATGCTCTTGATCTTTTCTTTCATTGAGCTGCGGTATTTTAAAAGTTTAGCCTGGATCGTTTTATCAGTAATACCCAATATCTCCAAAGCAAACAACCCCGCGTTCTTAGCTCCGGCTTTGCCGATAGCCATACATGCCACGGGGATACCGCCGGGCATTTGCACCGTCGATAACAAAGAATCCATTCCTTTAAGCGTTGAAGTTTCAATAGGGATGCCGATAACAGGAACAACTGTGTGCGCGGCGACCACCCCTGCTAACGCCGCTGCGCCACCGGCGGCAGCAAGAAAGACTTTGACGCCCTTTTCTGTTCCTTCTTCCACATATACGGCCAATTCTTTCGGGGTTCGATGCGCCGATAAGACTTTCACTTCGAAATCAACGTTAAATTCTTTAAGCACATTTATCGCTTCACCTACTGTATCCAGATCAGACTGGCTGCCCATAATAATACTTATACGCTTACCCATAGAGCCTCCCTATTGTAAAAAGTCGCATGTCACAGGTCACAAGACACAAGTACTTGGGAATCCGGTAAACTGGCAATCCGGGGCTAGGGGTTCCGGAGATCAGAAAGCCGGGATGGCATATAACATTTAAAGATCAGGATCGCATTACATGCGACCTGTGACCTGAGACATTTATTATTCTCAAGACAACGCCTTACGGCCGATGTCCCGGCGATAATGCATCCCTTCAAAATGAATTCTTTCTACCGCCCTGTATACGGCAGCGATAGATTCTTTAATAGTATTGCCCAGCCCGGTAACTCCCAAGACCCTTCCGCCATGAGTAACCATGCCGGCAGCTGCCGGCTGACTACGAGCGACTTTTTTCGTGCCCGCGTGAAACACCACAATATCCGGCATCCGCGCGGCTTCATCCAATCCTGAGATCTCCAAGCCATTAACGTATTTGCCCGGATACCCCTTTGACGTGCAAACCACGCATACACACGCTCGAGGATCCCAAGAAATACCGCCGGATCTAACTATCTTTGTCAACTGCCCGCTTGAGGCGGCAAGCATTACCTCCAGGAGATCTGATTGGCACCGGGGAAGAATAGCCTGTGTTTCCGGGTCACCGAAACGCACATTATACTCTAAAACTTTCGGGCCGTCGCGGGTTATCATGATCCCCGCATACAAGACTCCCCGAAAATCGATCCCTTCTTTGGCTAACCCATCTATGGTACGGTCAATAACCGTATCCTGGATTTCTTTAAATAACGCGGGTGTCACTATAGGCGCCGGAGAATATGCTCCCATGCCTCCGGTATTGGGACCTTCATCATTATCGAAAACGCGTTTATGGTCTTGGCTTGAAGCAAGCGCTATGACTTCTTTGGAATCGGTAATAACGAGGATACTGGCTTCCTGGCCGATGAGGCAATCTTCGATAATGACCCTCCTGCCGGCGTCTCCGAATACTTTTTCCTGCATCATCAAAACCACTGCCTGTTTTGCCTCGTCAACGCTCGAAGCCACCACCACGCCTTTACCTTGCGCTAAACCATCGGCTTTCACAACGCACGGCGCTCCCCTCTTTTCGATATACCGCTTTGCTTCTTCGGCATTGTCAAAAACCTGGAACCCGGCGGTAGGGATCTTATATTTGGCCATCAACTCTTTGGAAAATATCTTACTTGCCTCTAATTGCGCGGCTTTTTTCGACGGGCCGAATATCTTCAATTTATACTTCTGGAATTCATCAACGATCCCCAGCGTGAGCGGCACCTCCGGCCCTACGATGGTGAAGTCGATCCTTTCTTTTTTTGCGAACTCCAGGAGCCCCAAAATATCGTCGGCTTTTATATCAAGGCATTCTGCCTGCGAAGAGATTCCGCCGTTGCCGGGCGCGCAGAAGATCTTATCCGCGAACTTCGATTGCGCGACCTTCCAGACAAGCGCGTGCTCCCTGCCTCCTGAACCTATAATTAAAATACGCATTTTAGAACTCCAAGAATGAATTGTCACAAGTCACAGGTCGCATGACACCCCTCGACAAGCTCGGGGCAAGCAAGACACAAGTAATCGATTGTCCATGGTAAACGGAAATCCGGCAAACCGGAAATCCGGGACTAGGGTGTCCGGATATCAGGAATCCGGGATAACACATAACATTTAAAGATCAAGGGTCGCATGACACCTGCCGGCAGGCAGGCAAGACACAAGTCGCACAACACGAGTAGTCCACAGTCCATAAGCAATGGTCAATGATAAATGAATCTGACGGTCTTTCGAGCGCATCACGATTTTAGCCAATGGAGCTTTGGCATTGAGGGAATCCCGGTGGAGCGAAGCGACAAAACCGGGATGGCGATGCTGTTCGAGGAGCATTTGCCAGAGCAAATACGACGAGTTCAGCAGCCACCGAAATGCCAAAGATCATTGGCGTCCGCCATGCTTTGTGGCGGAAAATCGTGTTTAAGCGAGAAAGACCGGAAGATTCATTAATTAACTATATTAAACAGCGCTGCAATGAGCGGCCTTATTTATGCTCGGCCTTTAACGGCAATACCCCTGCAAGTTCACCGATCACATTGACCAGTTCCGTATTGCTCGGCACCACGATCTTGGCGTTATGCTGCAACGATTTCTCCACCGCTTCAAGCTTTCTTAACACCTGGGCGTTGCCGACAAAGAATTTTTCCGCCGCTTCATTGACCAGCTTGATCGCTTCAGATTCGCCTTCCGCCTCTAAGATCCTGGCCTGCTTGATGCCTTCTGCCTTCTTTATCTCCGCCCTCTTCTGGCCGTCAGCGGCAGTTTCGGTGGCGGTCGCGAAATCGATCGCCGCGATCTTTTCATTTTCCGCCTTGACGACCTTATTCATCGTCTCCTGAACGTCTTTCGGCGGATCGATCTCTTTTAATTCCGTCCTGACAATATCGATCCCCCAGCTGGCGGTCTCAGTCATCAGGGTCTTATGCAATTCGGAATTGATCTTGCCTCTTTCACTATTTGCCGATTTCAAAGTAAGCGTACCGATAATATTCCTTAAGGTAGTCCGGGCAAGATTGACGATCTGCCACTGGTAATTATTCACGTTATACTGCGAGCTCTTGACGCTTTCCTCATCTATTTTTACTTTAAAATAAACCTGCGCATCGACTTTCGCGTTCAAATTATCATTAGTAATGATCTCCTGCGGTTCAGCATCGACCATCTGTTCGGTGACATTAACTAAATAAATACTTTCAATAAGCGGGATGACCCAATTAAAACCAGCATTGGCGAAACGGCGATACTTACCTAACCGCTCGATCAAACCGCGATGTGTAGGCCTGACAATGCGGATCCCCATCAAAAAAACAACAACTGCCGCGATTATTACTCCATAATACAGCCCCATCACTACCTCCTCGTGTTACTCCCACTTCTTGGTTAAACGACCTCGACCTGTTTTCTTCCCTTGACTACCTCTCCAATGACCCAGGACTTTACTTTTGATCGAGCTAACGCCGCCCTGACCGGCCCAACCGCCGGAGGACTTACGATCAACACCATTCCAATACCCATATTCAACGTATGGAACATTTCTTTATCGTCGATAGAGCCTTTATTCTGTATCAAACGGAATATTTCCGGGATCGTCCATGCCCCCTTATTGATCCGCACATCGACATTATCCGGCAAAATACGTGATATCTTATCGTAAAAAGCGCCTCCGGTTATATGAGAAATACCTTTAATCGCAGAACATAGCTTTGAACGGGGGCCGGAGAGCAATGCAAGCACCGGCTTTACATATATCCGCGTCGGTTTGAGCAATTCCTTACTCATCCGCTTTAATTCATTTGCCGATAGAACTTTGCGCACCAATGAAAAACCGTTGGAATGTAACCCGCTGGATTCCAAACCGACCACCGCATCTCCCGCAATGATCCGGGAACCATCGATAATAGCTTGACGGTCAACTGCGCCTACACAAAACCCGGCGATATCATACTCACCCAAAGCATACATTCCCGGCATTTGAGCGGTCTCACCGCCGATCAAAGAACAGCCAGACTGCACACATCCTTCATTAATGCCTTTGACAATATCGGCAAGGACTCCCTCTCTTACCGTGCTAAAAGCGACATAATCCAGGAAGAATAAAGGTTCGGCTCCGGTGCAGAGGATATCATTGACATTCATTCCCACCGCGTCAATACCGACGGTATCGTGCTTATCGGCGAGGATGGCGATCTTTAATTTCGTTCCCACCCCATCAGCGGATGAAACCAGGACCGGGTCGCGGAATCTTCCTTTCGGGAACCTGAAAAAACTTCCAAAGCCGCCGATATCTTTTAAGACTTCCGGCCTGAATGACTTTCGTAACAACGGTTTTATCTGCCCCTTAAAAGCATCCATGGCATGGATATCTACGCCGGAGGCCTTATACGTTAGTTTTCCCATAAATGATCTCCCCTTGCCCGCAGCAACGCCTCTCTAAAGAAAATTTTCCGTGTTTTTTCTCTGCCATAATGGGATATTTTCCGCTCCAACAGGCAGTGCAAAAATTATCCCGGCCGTCTTTTAAACAACCCAGCATACCGTCCAGGCTCAAATACCCCAAACTATCGACCTCTAAATACTGACGGACCTTCTCAATCGACTCGTAGCGATTGGCAATAAGTTCCGATGAAAGATGAAAATCGATGCCGTAATAACAAGGGAAACGATGCGGCGGGCAGGATATCCTTAAGTGCACTTCTTTTACCCCTGCTTTACGCAAATTTCGCACACGGATCTTGGAAGTCGTGCCCCGGACGATCGAATCATCGACCACCACGATGCGCTTTTTCCTTAAAACATCTTTTAAAATATTAAATTTCACCCGTACGCCCAGATCACGCGAATCCTGAGCCGGCTGAATGAATGTCCTGCCGACATAATGGTTGCGGATGATGCCTAACTCCAGCGGGATCCCCGCCTCCTCTGAATACCCCATTGCCGCGGAAAATCCCGAATCCGG
>CAZPNW010000186.1:0-20357 GCA_964588175.1 uncultured Planctomycetales bacterium | reverse complement strand
AGCCAGGACTTCCGCGCGGTAAAAACCATAGGTCCTTTGTTTCGTTAATGGCCGCAGAGATAAAAGAATGGCGAAATAACTCATTCCTAACGCGAACAAATGCGTCAGCATATGCCCGGCATCCGAGATAAGCGCAAGGCTGTTCGAAAGAAATCCCCCGGCAAACTCTATGATCGTGCCCCCCAGCGTCAAGACGATCGCAAGCCGCAAACGGATCAATTTCTCTGTCTTATGATGGTGATGATGAAAATGGATAATGCTCATTGAAAATTAATTATATCACATTTTCCCCTGAAATAAGCTTTTTCCTCTTTCAAGGCTATTACCCCCTCTCTTACACACGAGAGGCACACTTTTACTCGAGGATTATTTCATCGATAATGCGCGCTAAAATAAAATCATTCTCAGTCAATCCTCCGGCAGCATGCGTAGTCAAAGTGACGATTACCTTGTCATACAGTAGAGTTATCGAAGGATGATGCCCCTGTTCTTCGGCGATGGAACAAAGAATATCGACATAGAGCCTTGCGGAGGAAAAATCCTTGAACTTGAATTCTTTCCTGAGCTTTTTCTCCTCTACAAGCTGCCAGCCCTTATTCCGGGAAGCCATCTCCTGAAGCATAGAGGGCTCCAGCAAGCCGCTGCCCGCCTCACAGGGTTTACACCTGGATGCCGCTCCTTTAGCTAAGGCTGCCGAAGGATGTATGATCACTTCATCAAGGCCTTTCAACACATCCTCATAATCAGGCGATTGCGTCAACTCTGCGACTATTTGCGTATAACGGATAACCCCCTGCTTATCGATAATAACAACCGCCCGGCTCAAAAGGTTAAGCTCTTTTATCAACAAACCGTAATTTATGCCGAACGATGCCGTTTTATAATCAGAGAACACCTTGATATTCTTGATATTATTCTCATCACAGAACCTTTTTTGAGCAAAGGGAAGGTCCATACTGACGCCGGCAATAACAACGTCGGATGATAAAGTTACCGCCCGCTTATTAAATTCTTTAACCTGCATATCACAGACAGGCGTATCCAAAGACGGAAAAGAATTGATGATTTTTACCGTATCACCCAGGTCATGCAAGCTGACCTCATTAAGGGAAGCATCACAAACCTTAAAATCGGGAGCATAACTGCCTACCTGCACTACCCTGCCAACCACATGCAACGGCTTACCCTGAAAACTGACATTTCTTACCATTGATCCTCCTTGAGCACCTTAAAGCTTTGTTCAGCGAAACCCCACCGAGTATGCGCATAAAACTTCCGTAGGAAGTTTTGCGCATGCTTACGAGGTGCGAGTAGGCACCTTAAAGCTTTGTTCAGCGAAACCCGGCGCACATCATATTCCGGCCCGGTTACCGTTGAGCTCGTTGCAATAATTCCCGGACTTTATCCAAGAGTTCATCGACCTGAAAGGGCTTACCGATAACCCCATCGGCAAGCCGGAGAAATTGCTCCGGGCTTCCCGCGACAGCCGATCGCTGGGCATCCTTAAACCGGGTAACAAAATCACTCCCGCTCATCACCAGGATCTTGGCGCCGCACTTGGTCTCTTTAGCAGTTTTTATGATCTCAGTACCCAGGGCCCCCGGCAGCTTCATATCAAGCAGGATCAAATCATGGTTATTCTGATCCAAGATCTTCTTCGCGTCAGAACCGTTATAGACCGAATCGACCAGGAATCCTTCCGCCCGCAGGATCTCCCCCATTTCTTCACACATCGCTTCATCATCATCAATGATAAGGACCCGTTTTCTTTCTTTATTCATCAGACCTCAAGATTTTCCTTCAACTGCCCGTTTTTGCTTCAGGGGAAGCCGCACCATGAAAACCGTTTCCCCTTTCTGGCTTTTTACTTCCAATTTACCCCCATGCAGATTTACCACATGGTAACAAACTGTCAGCCCCAACCCTGTCCCTTTGGTTTTTGTCGTAAAGAACGGTTCCGCTAGTTTTTGCAGGTTTTCAGGATCGATCCCCACGCCGTTATCGGTAAAACTTACATTCACCAAACCCGATGATTCTTCCAGGGACGCTTCAACGACGATCCTGCCTTTTTCATTCGGCAGGGCCTGATACGCGTTATTCAATATATTACTGAATACTTCCTTGACCTGCAACGGATCGACTTCAATATGCAATCCGTGAATACCTGAAAGCTTTTTCTTCAAAACTACTTTTGCTTTCGGAAAATTGTTCTTTGCCGTAGCCAGGCATTCCTCAATGATCGCGCTCAAATTCACCTGTTCATAGCGCGGCATTTTAATCCGGGAATAAAACAGTAAATTACTGATGATCTGGTCTGATTCAATGACCTTCTTCTCAATATTGCCAAGATGGCCTTCCAAGAAAGGGCTATTGAAAGTCTTCCTGCGTATATTATACGCGGCAGTGCGGATCACCCCCAGCGGATTCCTCAGTTCATGGGCAACGGTCGCCGCCAGCATACCGATAACAGATAAATGCTGGGCCGCGGCTAATTCTTTCTGCGTTTTCGATAACGCTTCTTCAGCAAGTTTACGATGAGTGACATCCACCAGGATCAACACGAGCCCTTCCGTCCTGCCGGCAGGATCTTTAACCGGCTGCAGGCTCCAGTCCCAATATGTCATTACTTTCTCAGGATCAACGCCATTAATCAAGGTCTTGGTATAAGCCGCATAGGCCTCCCCGGTTTCTAGAACCTTAGTAAAGACCGTTTTATCTTGTTCGTTAGGAAATAAATCGAAATAATTCTTTCCGACATAGAACTCAGGAGAAGTCCCGTCTAATTGCCAAAAGGCTTGATTGACGCGCATAAAATTAAAACGGGTATCCAGATACGCGATCAGGAAATTACTTGTCGCGAACATCTTTTCCAGTAATTCATTGGTCTGCTGCAGCTCATCGTATAAACTGAATTTATGTATCCCCTCTCCTATCAAGACCGTTAACTCATGAATAAACTGCGCCACCACAACGGGAAGTTTATCGTGCGCCTCATCAGCCAACTGGATCACGCCGATGATCTGCTCCTGGTAATAAACAGGAATAACCGCCATAGTCAGGAATCCGTATTCAAGACATCGGCCCCGAAATCTTTGTTTCTCATCGACCGAAAGGCCCTCCACGAACACGCGTAAATTATTACAGACAAATGATCCTTCCATAAACTTGCCCGAAGCTTCCTGAGGGAGCAACTTCTCGGTTATCACCCGCACGCATATACAATCATCCTTATGGATGGAAAGGGGATTTTCCGCGTTCCAGAAACCTTCGCTAAAACCCACTGAAGAAACATAAGGGATATTTCCATCAGGGGCAAGGATCCGGATGCCGGCACAACGGCAGTTTGTGACCCCCCGCAACAATTTAACGACCTTGGCCAGGTAATCGCTTTGCGAAGAAGCCCTGATCAACAGCTTTAAGACCGCATTACTGATCTGAATACGCTTTTCGATCTCTTTGCGCTCAGACACTTCCTGAGTCAACTGCTTATTTAACGCTCTTAAGTCAGCGGTACGTTCTGCCACCTGGATCTCCAATTCATTATGGGCCTTGCGCAAAGCATCTTCCGCTTTCTGACGCTGGGTTATATCGATACCGGTAAAGATCACTCCGGTCAAAACGCCATATTCATATAACATCGCGTTTCCGGCGGAAAACATAATAATATGCAAAGAGCCGTCCCGGGCATACACAGAAACATCCATTCCCTTATTCCCCTTGCCTTCAATAGCAAGCTTGAGGTTGGTCTTTATTTTCTGCCTCTGCTGGAGGACGATAAAATCAAAAGCGGCCTTACCGATGACTTCTTCCCGGCGGTATCCCAATTCATTCAAAACAGCTTTATTAATATCCTTTATGCGCGCATCAAGCCCAACCACGATATTCAAAGCCTGGCTCTCTTCATACAAGAACCGGTAACGCTCTTCAGACTTTTTCAATAACTCCTCAAACCGGTAACGCTCGGTAATATCATGCCAAACGACAACGGCCCCGACGATCTGATCCTTACTGTAAAACGCCGCCCCGCTCCCCAGGACCGCGTGATCCTTGCCATAGAGATCCTTGAATAAAAAACGGATATTATTAATGACTTCCCCTTTGAGCGCGCGCGCGGAAAGCATATCTTCGGGAGTAAGCTTCTTTCCGTTCACAAAAGAAAGCGAGATCTTCTCCAGTAAATCTTGGTCGCTCAATGCGGTCGGATCAAACCCCAATGTGTCGAGCGCAGCCTTATTGACCTTAACCACCGTCCCTTCCTGGTTATAGATCAGAAGCGGGTCCGCCACCGCGGCAAATATCGTATCGAGCTCATCTGAGTGCTTTTTTGTTTCCGAAGAAAGCAGCTGTACTTTCTCAATATACTCCTGGTGCTCAGCCTCGATTTTCTTTGCTTCGGTTATATCGCGGCCGACAGCCTGATATTCAGTTACCGCGCCCCGAGGATCAAAGATCGCATGGATGATCCATTGCTGCCAGCAAACCTCGCCTGTCAGGGAAGAAACCCGCTGTTCGATCATCCCGGCAGGATTTTTGAAATTTAAAGCCTTAACAAATTTCTCCAGTTTATCCTGGTCTTCACCGGAGATCCCCTGAATAAAAGTCTTTCCCAGCAGCTCATCCCGGCTTTTGCCGAAATACCGGCAATAGAATTCGTTCACAAAGGTTAATTTCTTGTTCGGCAGCCACCGGCAAATAAGCTCACGCTGATACTCAACGATCCCACGGTAACGCCCCTCACTCTCCCTCAACTTTTGTTCGATCTTTACTTTATAAAACGCTAACTCAATGGCCGCCTTGAGCTCTTTTTCTTCAAACGGTTTAATAATATATCCATAGGGCTCCGTGATCTTTGCCCGTTTCAAAGTTTTGTCATCCGCAAAAGCAGTCAAATAGATCACCGGGATATTAAACCGGGAGCGGATCTGTTCAGCGGCAGCGATCCCATCCATTGCGCCTTTGAGTTTTATATCCATGAGCACCAGATCAGGCGTTCCGCTTTCAACTGCCTCAAGGACAGCTTCTCCGGAAGCTACCGGCTTCAAGGTTATATAGCCAAAACTCGATACGCTTTTCTGCAGATCTTTGGCAACCAGGCTATTATCTTCAACTATCAGAACCCTGTTTTTTTTCATAGGCTTTCCCGCTGCTTATATAAAAAAAATGCAACTCCCTGCTTCTTGCAAAAGAAAGTTGCATCGCCACACATATTCCCTCTTTTTAAACACGCACTTAATTTCCTGCGAGAAATTGTGTTTAATCAACCATCCTCACCCGCGCTTACAGCATCACCAAACACGTTAAACGCCTAAAAGCAAAGAAAGCTCAACGACATGCTCCTGCTCATCGATAATAACATGCCTTATTTCATGTTCGAGTGTCTCAAAGACATACGGCAGGCTTTCCTTATTATCAAGAACCGTTTTATAGATTTGTTTATAAAACACGATGGCGTCTTGTTCGCCTTTCAGATTGATTTCAAGGATCTTTTTTACTTCTTGAGCGCTATGCGTTTCCGCCAGGCCCATTACCGGTTCGGCCCCGAGGTAGCCGCCTATTAAATTACGGAACTTAGTTTCATGTTTTTCTTCATCAGAAGCTATTTCTCTAAGACGGGTGATTACCGTTTCTCCCATTAATCCTTTTACCAATTCCGCGTGCGCGAGGTATTGGATACGCGCCGCATGTTCAAGCATGAGCGCTTTATTAAGCATCCCGACGAGTTTTTCTTTTATATTCGCCATCGCAAGAAACTCCTCTCCCTTGAAATCTTCCATTATCTTATTCTACCTTGACTGCCTGAGAACTCTGCCATAGCCCGTGGATATTACAATAGGAAGAAGCAAAAAGCATCCCCGGTTTTTCAGTCTTGAATCTCACCGTTACCTCAGGATGAGTATACACACTCGAAGTATCCGCCCCCTGGACGGACTCTCCGTGAGCGCTCAAGTCAGCATGGAACAGCTGATACGGGAACTTTTCACCGTCCGGCTGGAAATAAAGCTCGATCCATCGAATATGATGAGCGGTTGTATTGGGATGAGGGATCTCCTTACCGACGCTCACGGAAACAACGATCAGCTGGCCCTTCGCGGCTTTCTCGGCACATCCGATAACAGGGACATGTTTTTCTTTTTTCCAATCAGCACTTTGAAAAAGATCTTTCAATTCAGCCATCACAAATTCTCCTTTCATTCAAACTCAGATTACACGCTGTTCTCATTCAACACCGACTCTATTTGGGCTATAACATCTAAAGGATGAAACGGCTTTTTAAGGCACTTTTTAATCCCGCAAATATTTAAAAGCGGCAGATAATCGTCTTTAAAATATCCGGTCATGATAATGATCGGGACATTGGTCAATGCAGAGAAATGCTTCAATTCATCAGCGACCTGAAAACCGCTTTTCCCCGGCATCTTAAGGTCGAGCAGGACAACATCCGGATCGATCTTCGTTGCCACATCGATCGCCAATACCGGGTCATTGACCTCCACCACTTCATATCCGCTTAATGCTAAGGTCTCTTTAAGCTCCTCCAAGAACTCCTTATCGTCATCTATAACTAAGATCTTTTTATGCATGTGCACTCCCTCCCTGACCCGATTTTCCAAAGACCTTTCAAAATGCTCATATACATCAAAATTATCAACGCTCATATTCCCCCTTACCGGCATTCTAAAGAATACCGGATTATTTTATAACCCCTTTCTCGCGGAAATCAGATCCTTTTACATCGATCACTACGATCTTACCGGTATTCTCTCCAAAACGGCTAAAAGCGGCAGTCAACAGATAATTGACCAAGACTCGTAAATCAGCTGTCTCTCCCGTATACGATACATCGCCGATCCATATCTTTCTATCTTCTTTGGTATTACGCAACAACCCTGCGTCTATAACATCCAGCATAAGAGAAGAAGTATACACCGTAGCCCGATAAGGGACATATGCCGTATAGCCGGGGTATGTCACTGTTGATACAGAGGATTTACCTTGCGAATCATAGGTCCGGACAGTCCCCACTTCCGCGGGGTAAAAAACAGGCTTAAAATCAGCAACGGCCTTCCCGGAACTCATGGAATACATAAAAGTCAAATAAAAATCAGCTTTATCATAAGCAGCGAGCACATACCCCCGCTGGGTAAGCAATGCTTCGATCTTGGATTTTATTTCAGCTTCAAAGATAGGATTACGGGCATTTTTATCCGCTAACACACAAAAACTCGAGCCGGTCCTTAAATGCTGCTGCGGCCAGGATGGGTCCAAATAACCGTTGACTTTCACAGGGTAATATGTCGCGCAGCCGCCGAGTAGACAGGCAACCGCCATGATCAAGATAATTCTTTTCATCTTTATATCCAAAGCTTAGAGATCACTTCAGAAATGCAATGTGTATCGATGAGCATAAACGCATCCTCATCGTGATGATCGAATTGCCGCTCTTTCTGCAGCAGATGCTTTTGTTCAAGCTTTTCCTTTAACAACGACTTGAATAATTCAACATCACTTTGCGTATCACACCCCTGCTCCAACGCTTTATAAGCTTTAATTGCCACTTCGCTGATTTCAAGGCCAAGGTTCACTGCCCCCAGCAAAGAAAAACTCTCAGTGCTTAACTTACAGTACTTGCAGGTGTGTTTTAACTGAAAATCATCAATTCCAAGGTCTTTGAGCCTGGCCAGCAACAACTCTTTGTTTGCCTCTGAATTGGCTGAGAATGTTTGAAATATCTCTTTGACCGTCCCATTCTTAAGTAATGTTGCAAGGTATCCAAAACAAAGGCTTCCCACATGCTCAACATCAGCCGCCGCACCCATCATTTCAATTACGCGTTCTGTTCTCAACATAAGTACTCCTTACCGCAAAAAGCTTTTACTTTAAACTAAATTCTATTTTATTATATCTATATATCTGTAAAGCGTAAATTGGTTCTTTCCCCTTTTTATTGACTTTTAAGCACCTATAAGCTTTATTTAGCGAAACCCCACCGAGTGTGCATATAAAATTTCCGAAGGAAATTTTATGCACGCTTACGAGGTGCGGGTAACTTCAAGACCCGGTCTTGGCTGGAAGTTATAAACTGCCCGTTAAGACCGGGTCTTAAGTTTTCACCTATAAGCTTTATTTAGCTTAATTGATATGGCTGGGTACGCCGCTTGCTGCGGCGGAATTACGCCGGTGTGCTGCTTTCTGCTTACACCCGGCGCAGATCGGAATTGCGCCGGTGCGACGCCTTCTGCGTCAGAATTTCTCCCAGTGCAAGACATCTTTTAAACCGCGCTTCTTTGATTGTTTTCTTTCTTTTAACGGATACCCCAAAGATATCAAACTGACTAATTTCATTTGAGGTGGCGCACCAAGCAATTGCGAAACACTATCCGCATATTCTTTTTTATCACCCGCGATCCAGCAGGCTCCTACCCCTTGATCAACGGCAGCAAGCAATATATTTTCCGTAGCTGCAGCGCCGTCTTCAAGGTAATATTTTGTATCCTGGCAGAAAACCGCGATACAAGCGGCGGCATCCCGCAGAAAACCTCCGGTAGCTGCCAGGCTTGCGAGCTTGCTTAAAGATTCTTTAGCCGTCACCACTACAAAATGCCATGGTTCCACCGCCCGGGCAGTCGGAGCACGCCTGCCGCAATCTACGAGTAATTCCAAAACTTCTCTGCGCAGAGGTACCGCGGTATATTCTCGGACACTCACTCTGCCGGCAATACACTCAATTGTTTCCATATGAACACCTCCTGTGTTGAAAAAACCCTTGCAACAGGCTTGTAATGAATCCGGGAATGCTCAAAAGCAAAACGGGGGTTATTTATTCTTTTTCTTAAGCTTTTTCCGCTTACAGGGTTTTTTATTGTTTCGATTATTTCGATAATCGGCAGGGGTACAACCCGTATTCTTACTGAATATCCGTATAAACGATTCGGCATTCTGGTACGCTAATTTATCGGCTATTTGATTAATATTATAACCCGTATCGAGCAAAAGATGCTTGGCCTTTTCCATTTTAAGCCCGAGCCGGTAATCACTGAAGCTCCTCCCGGTGACCTGCTTGAATATCCTGCTTAAATACTTCGGGCTCAAACAAACTTCTTCAGCAGCATGGCGCAACGAGATTTTCTTATAACAGTTGCGTTCGGTAAAACGCTTGATCTTTTCAATCTTACCGTTAATACTTTGGGTATCAATACCGCTGGCTTCCAGCTTATTTTCCAACAAACGGTCAACAATATCTTTTATTTTATGAATATCAAGCGGCTTTTCGATATAGTCATCGGCATGCGCCTTTAACGCTTCGATAGCTACATCCTTGGAACTATAGCCGGTTAAGATAACAATGCTTATAGCCGGGTCGGCATTCTTGATCTCACGCAAAACATCCATCCCGCTTAAACCCGGCATCATGACATCCAGGATCACTAAACCGACCTGATGCGCCTTTTTTAATATTTGCAATGCTTCGGCTCCGCACGAAGCCTCGACGATCTCATAATCATTAAGATAATCTTTCAATTCACTGCGGAAATCAGCATCATCATCGACAATTAAGATTTTCTCCGCCATCAAGCCTCCCTGTTATTGCTACCCAAAAGCTCCTTGAGAGCAACACTTACCACTGTTTTTTCCAAAAGATCCCCCTGCCTCAGGCTATGATATTTAGTATCGCTTCCCAACAGGCTGTTTTACAACGGGGGCCTGCCCTGAAGCATCAATAAGATCAACCTTGGTCGCGATACGGATCGAGCGTGAGCGCTTGCCCCAGTTGCGAAGTTTAAATGTTATCTTAACTGTATCTCCGACCTTGAGAGTGCCAGGGAGCATGGTCTGGGCATTAATCTTAAAATGATTCCTGATAATGACTCCATCTGAGCGTTTTTTCTCGAGCAAAACCTGCGCCGGGGAGATTTCGATGATCTTGCCGATATATTCCCTCTCCCGGGGTTTCACTTCCTGAGCCACAGCGTCCCGGGAATAAGACACCGAGAGAAAAAACAATAAACCTATCAACGCGCACCCCAAAAGCTTTTTCATCGTCACACCCGCATCAGTTCAAAGCGTTATTCACAGCCAAAATCCATTCTTTAGGGGACGGCACCGCTGCTCAGGATTTCCTGCAACAACTTTTTATGTTTTTGCTCTTCTTTAATAATAAGGCTTATTTCATCTTTTGCCTTTGATGCAGCAACGTTATTCCGACAGGCTTCATAGAACCTGATCGACATATCTTCCACCTTCAGCCCGAGGCGAAGCGCTTTTGCCGGATCACGCACCACCAGAGCAAGCTCTTCAATGTTTTTATACGGCTGAAAAATACCATACTCCATACTCGACAAAAGATCGTCGTCTTCCGAAAGGTCGCTGGTTCGCTGGCGCAATGCGGAGAGGCGGTTTTCAAACAAACTTAAATGCTTTTGCTCTTCCTGTAACAAATGAGCGAGCATCTTCCGGGCCGGTTCAGCCGAGACACTCTTCTGCAAATAGGAATAAAACTCCAATCCGTCGGCTTCGATCTTACAGGCGATTTTATACGCCTCCACAGCATCAAAATCAACGACCTCAAAATTACCGTTCTTTTCCTGAATACGCATATGCCTTCTCACCTCACTCTTAATATAGTGCCGAACTCACCCTTAATTGTTCTTTATCAAGATCCTTACCTCGATCTTTGCCTTTAACAAACCCTGAAAACGCCACGCGTCATTCACCGATCCGGAGGTCTCTCCATAGAAGCCGAAAAACAAATACAGGGTAAAATAAATACGTGAAACGCGAGGGAAATGGATCTTTTTCTTTTGATATAACCTTTATCACTCATCATCAATACCTTTTGAGCTGCTCTATTCTTTCTTTGGAAAAGATTTCCAATCAAGGTACCGAAAGCGTGGACGCGGGGATAAGAGAAAGGCAGGCACATAGAAAGCGCCTGCCCTGATAAATAATACTATTTTCTCTTCTTGATCACTTTTTTGGCTTTTTTCACCGGTTTCTTGGCTTTCTTAGTCCCACATGAACCACAACTCATTCTCCACCTCCGTATACCCTCTGGCATTACGCATAAGCGATACAAGACTTCTCATATCAGCCCGCCGCCAAAGCATGTTCAACTACATTTATTATACCCCTATAAATACGGGAGTAAATAAAAAATTATAATAAAAGTCATCTCAAAACCTGAAATGGACAAAGATCCTGCCGAAATTCTTATCATCTTTTTCTATCCGATGATAAAGCTTTTTTATTTCTTTCCTTTCAAGAAAACGCAGCACATGCTTTTTGAGTTGGCCGCTTCCTTTGCCCGGGATGATCTCAACCAAAGGGATCTTTTTTTGTACCGCTTCGTCAATAACCCGGCTAAGAGACGATTCGATTGCCCCGCCTTTATTGAAAATCTCGTGCAGATCGAGTTTAATACGTGCCATAGTCTTATTACGTTAAAGGTAGTTAGGTTAAGGTAAGGCAGTTTGTTTGGTAGTTGGGCAAAGGAGTATGGTTCTTCAACCAACGACCTAACCTTACTACCAAACGAACTTCTTAACCATAACCCAACAACTTAACCTCTTATATCCCCTATTACTTCTTGAGCATCTGCGCCAAATCCTTATCGGGAGTAGTGATCAATTTTAAATCAAAAGTGTCCTGAAGCACTTTCAAAACATTCGGGGTGATAAATGCCGGCGGTGTCGGGCCGATACGAATGCCCTTCATACCCAGATGCAATAAAGTCAAAAGGATAGCGACCGCTTTCTGTTCAAACCACGATAAAACCAAGGACAACGGCAAATCATTGACGCCGCAATTAAACGCTTTGGACAAAGCAAGCGCGACCTGTACCGCGGAATAGGCGTTATTGCACTGGCCGATATCGATCAAGCGCGGGATCCCGTCAATAGAACCAAAATCGAGTTTATTGAAACGGTATTTCCCGCAGGCAAGCGTTAAGATCACGCAATCAGCAGGCACTTTCTCCGCCAATTCAGTATAATAATTACGCCCCGGCTTAGCTCCGTCACAACCGCCGATAAGAAAGAAATGTTTTATTTTACCGGCTTTTACGGCGGCAACGATCTTATCAGCTAAACCCAAGATCGCCGTATGATGGAAACCGGTCATGATCTTCTTTGCAGGCGCTTCAGGCAAAGCAGGCAATGATCTTGCTTTTTTTATCAACGCTGTGAAATCCCTCCCTTGAATATGCGCCGCACCCGGGACCCCGGTTATGCCTACCGTAAAAAGCCTGTCCAAATACGTATTATCAGGCGGGATCAAAACACAGTTAGTAGTAGCCAGGATCGCGCCGCTAAACTCTTTAAATTCTTTTTTCTGCTCTTGCCAGGCGCCTCCGTAATTACCCGCCAGATGCTTGAATTTTTTGAGTTCAGGATAGCTATGGGCAGGAAGCATTTCACTGTGCGTGTAGATATTAACGCCCGTTCCTTCCGATTGTTTAAGCAGTTCATAAAGGTCAAGTAAATCATGGCCGGTAACTAAAATACCCGGGCCCGTGCGCGTGCCAGTTTCGACTTCCACCGGGACGGGATAGCCGAAGCGCTGGGTATGCGCCTTATCCAAAACCTCCATGATCTTTAAATTCATCTCTCCGCATTTCAAAACTGCCGCTATATGTTGATTGAGGTCAAAACTCACATTAGTCACTGTTTTAAATAAAGCCTCATGCATAAATGCGTCCACTTCCTCACTTACCGCGCCTAATTCCCGCGCGTGAAAACCATACGCGGCAATACCCTTGAGGCCGTACAATAATATATCCTGCAAACTCTGGATATCCTCATTCTTTCCGCATACCCCCATTTTCGTGCAACCGCTTCCTCCTGCCGTTTGTTCGCATTGGTAACAAAACATTTTTACTTCCTCCTCTTTCTTAAGTTAGTTTTCCCGCCGCTTTGAGCACCGGATGAAAACAATAAAAATCCCTCACTTAACGCAACCGCTCTCCTTTTATACTTATGGTTACATCTTCAAAAGGGACCTTTTTCCCTGAAGCCGCTATCGCGGACTTAATAACATTGATCATCCCGGAACAACACGGGACTTCCATATGCGCGTAAGTGATAGATTTTACCGTATGCTGTTCAAGGACCTCTGAGAACTTGGCCCCATAAACGTTCAATTCATCTAACTTCGGGCAGCCGATCAACAGGGCCTTGCCTTTCAATAAATCTTCATGGAAATCAGCGTAGGCAAAAGGCACGCAATCAGCAGCAATAAGCACTTCGGCATTCTCAAAGAATGAAGCATGAGCAGGCACGAGCATGATCTGTACCGGCCACTGCCTTAACGTAGATGCCGACTGATGGTTAGTCCGGCGTTCCCCGGCGGCGGAATTTTTTTCCCGGAAATCCATCATTTTTGAACCCGGGCAACCTCCCGCGGCACTATCAATTACTTTCCGAGCCGAAGGACATCCGCCGGACCTATCCGTTGCTGAGAGGGTATTTATCTCTAAAGGATCGCTGATATTATTAATTTTCAAAAAATCTAAAGCCTGCCGCAAATACGCGTCCTGGCCGTGGTCCTTAAGATGAGTTAAATGAGCCTTAATAACATTCTGCCCCTGCTTGACGATATTTCCCATGACCCTGATCTCATCATAACCCTGGGCCTCTCTGGTCAATGTTGTTATAGCTGCCTGAGGGCAATGGCCGATACATGCGCCTAGGCCGTCGCAGAACAGATCACTGATCAAGCGGGCTTTTCCATCAATTACCTGTAACGCTCCTTCAGGACAGTTAGGGATGCATTCCCCGCAGCCATTACATTTGCCTTCATCGATCTCAATCATCTGCCTTTTCGCCATTTTACCCTCATTGTTAGGAATTAGTTTTAAACCGCGCTTTAACGGATCAATGAACCGATATTGATCTTCTTTAACTCCGCAGCCACACGCCGCTCTATCACTTTGATCTTTGCCCGTAACAGGCATGTATCCTGCCCCGGACAAGACCGTTTTTTAAATAAACATTCACTCAGCTCGAAATCACCCTGAAAAATAGTTATTAATCTCAATAACGTAATACTATGCGGCGCCTCATCCAATAAAAAACCGCCCCCTGCCCCTTTATATGAAGCCAATATACCTGCCTTATTTAGTTTTTGCAGGAGTTTACGCAAAAAAGGCTGCGGCATTCTTAACGCAGACACCAAGTCAGCCGCAGTAAGGATCTTTTCCTTTGAACGGGCTATAAAACATAATGCCCGAACTGCATAATCCGTATCTCGAGTCATGAGTTTCATAAAGAGTTCCTTTAAGCGAAAATAGGTGTTCGGTTATCGGTGTTCGGTTATCGGACGAAAACCGAGTACCGATAACCGACCACCGAACATCGAACACCGGATAAAAGACAGTTTAACGTCATGCCCGGGACAAAAGCGCGCAGCCCTCTTTACACCGCGCAACAGGCCTCAACATATACTTAAGCGTAACGTTCATGGCTACCTCCTTTTTTACATGCCTTAATGATACCATATTTGTATCATTTGTCAAGAAAAAAAATTTCTTCCCGAAGAACTGAGGGAAAAATTATTTAATTATCTTTTAAAGAACCAAGGCTCTTTACAGGCTACCCCTATGCTTCAACTGCACATCGAGCTCCTGGCACCGGTTCTGGCAACCCCGCAATTCATATTCGACCTGTTCCCGCTTTGACCGTTCTTCTCCAAGATACCATTGCGACTCGCCAAAAGAAGTCCTGAGATTTTGCAGGTCTTTCTCCAGTTGTTGTATATATTGGGTCTTATACTGCAGTTCTTTCTCCATAAAATCGCGCCGGGCCTTTTCTTCTCCCAAAAACCATTGAGCATCCTGTATCTCTTTCTGAAAAACGTTGATCGTATCAGACTTTTCCTTTAAAAGCTTGACCAAAGACTCGATATCCGCGGTGATACGCAGCTTGATCTCTTGATATTCATTGGCCAGGACGCTTAAATCCTGCAAGTATCTTTCCTGATTCACAAACGCTTCTCCCATATTTGGCCTCCTCACTCCTGGTAAAGCTTAAGAACCGATTCTCCTGATCCCCATCAACTCCGGTCAAACCTCAATCAAAGAACTTTACAACAAGACGATACGCGCGGCACCGGCGCAGAGTAAACCTTTTATTTTGTTGCCTTTATTTCTCTCTCCAATTTCCCGCTGATACTGCAATACGCTTCTACCGATACTGTATCACCCGGCTTTACATCTGGCAAGAGATAACTGACTGTCTGCGTAGAATTATTATCCTGCCGGGAGATCGCATGCTCAATGACCTCTTTACCGTTTAACCCGACATCGACCTTAATGATAAAATGATTTTCGGGGTTACTTACCGGATGAGTGATGACCGCATTCAAAACCTTAGACGCCGGGTCAAAGGTTATCGCGATATCCGAAGGCGGATGAGCATACGCGACGGCCGCTATTGCCAAAAAACACACAAGCACTAAAAGTTTGCCTATTTTCAACATCTCTTACCTCCATTTTTATACCTGATTTCCGATTCCCCGTACCCGGGCGCACCAGTCACCAGTATCCCAGTCCCCAGTAACTATCGATCACTCGCGACCTGCGGCAATCTCTCTCAGAAACACTTAGCAGTCACCGTATTTTTAAAGTTCCGCTAACGGATGGCTTCGACTGATTTTAAGCGGGGCGTAAAGGCAAGGAGCGGGCACGGTGTCCCGACGTTACACGTCGGGACGAGCGACGCAGCCGACCCGAGCGAAGTTTTGCCACGCTGGGGCAAAACAAGCGTCCCCGCGAAAAACAGTCGAAGCCATCCGAGATCTAAAAGAACAAAGAACCAGCATATTTATTATATGATACTCTAGAATTTCATAATTTAACTTATATCATGTAACCTGCGCTCAAAGTCCCAAAGTTAACTTCACCACTATCCTAGCTTATGCAACAACGGAACGAACATATTCATGATCAACAGGCTGGCAAGCTCAACGTCAAATTTTACGCCAATGCCGGTTAATACAAAAATAAGCGCGGCTAGTGAGGCGCCAAAAATCCATTTCGCCCGCGGTTTTACCGGAGTAGTCCGCGGCTCCACTATCATCACAAAAATATAAAAATAACTCAAGTACCCGAAAACATTAAAGACGGGGACTTTCTGCCCTATGGCCTGGGCCCCGAATAAGACGAGCGTTGCCAGCCCATACCCGAGGAGTAACTCTAATTTACGGATCTTAATGATCGCGTACAATCCTGCCGGCGCCAGAATATACCAGTCATATGTACCCTGCCACTGAGTCTGCGCCCGCAACAATATGATCGCCATGAATATCCCGAATGCCGCCGGGTTGAATACATGCTTATTATTAACCCGAAAAACATACTTTGACGTTATCGCCAAGAACGCGGCGAACGAAAAGACCCACCACGGCTGGCTGCGGAAAAGGACAAAACCAATGATCAACCCGGAAATGATGGAGCTTTCGGTCAAACGCAGCTTGCGTTCTTTAAGGAAGACCCACCCTGCCTCGCAAAGAGCCGCAGAAACAACGGCGATCATTGTCTTAAAAAAGAACAACGCATCCCGGTCTTTAACCGCATGGAAAAATGCGAAAACCGATAAAAAAAGTATCACCTGCGTCTTGATCGAGCCTAACTTCATAACCGGTTCTCCCGAGTATTTATTTCTTCCCTGAACCGCCGCAGCCGCAGCCACAGCCTCCGCCGCCGCACTTTTTCATCACCAATAACACAATAACGACCACCGAAAGCACAATAAGCGCTATTTTCATCGTACAACTCCCTTCTATTTAAATATCCTATTCATCACATACCCGACCACAATGATCTGCGGAACAGCGATCAGAGGCATCCAAAGCGCGACGCGCCTGCCGACATTCGACCATAACAGCCCTATCTCAGTATAATCAGTCGCTACTCCCGCCATAAGAAATACAAAGCTGTTCCCTAAAGCGCCCGTTTGCCGGTAGATCTCGAAAGCAAGCGGAGAAGACCCTTCAGAACAAACCTCTATTACCGTAGCCAGCGATAATGTTACCAATAACCCTACCACGGTCGGGCCCATAAATTTATGGAAGAAATGCGCCGGGATGTAGGCGCCGGCAAGGCTGGAAATAAATACGCCCAGGATGATCCACCAGAGGACCATATCAGCGAGAGCCCACGCCCCGCCTAAAACCCCTTTACCATCAACAACTAAAGTATGAACCCCGAAGGCATAATGTTTCGCGCGGGTTTTTATATCCTTAATGATAGAAAAATCATCGGCGACACTGACCGTATTCTTGTTTTTCCCGGTCAACCCCCGATGCTCCAAGAACATAAATATAAAACCGGTATTGAGCGCGACCACGATCGCCGCTATTATGATCAGGATCCCCTTCAGCCCAAAGAGGCTGATCAGCATTATCGTAATGGCAGGGTTTGCCCAGGGGCTGGCGAGCAAAAAACTGACGATCGCCGGATTTGAAGCGCCTTTTTTATGTATCTGAATGGCAAGCGCCAATATTCCATGGCTGCAGGCGCTCATTAAAAAACCCAGCAATACCGCATTCAAGATCGTCATCGGGCTTCTTCGGGCAAGTACCTTGGAAACATATTCGCGCGGGATATAGTAATCAATGATCCCCCCTAAGAATAACCCCAAAAGCACTGCCCACCAGATCGACTTGAGATACAATAAAAACGCTTTCCGGAACGGGACAAACCAAGGCAGATACAGAGAAGCCAGCAGAAACGCTCCCACAATAACAGTGAGCATAAATAATTTATGCTTATAAAACGGCTTCCGCGGCGGCGAACAACAGGCAGCGGTATCTTTAATACCTTCCTGTTGGATAAACCTGTCACGGCAATGAGTAGAACAAAAGAAATAATCAACGCCATCTTTGGTTACTTTAATGGATGACTGAGGAGTAACCTGCATTCCACAAATCGGGTCAATGATCATATACTCTCCAATGTAACGATCTATCTTCCCCAAACAAACCAGACAAACAAATACCCCGCGCTTACTGCCACCAACGTAAACGGCAACCCGATCTTCATAAAATCCTTAAAGGTCACCTTATACCCCTCTTTTTTCAGCAGGCCGCAGGCAACAATATTGGCAGAAGCCCCGATAGGAGTGATATTGCCTCCCAAACTGGCGCCGATGAGCAACCCAAAGAGAAATAGTGACGGATTAAGATTAAGTGTATTCGACATTGAGATCGCCACCGGCAGCATCGCCGCCAAAAACGGGACATTATCGACAAACGCGGAAAGCAAAACCGATAAGAACACTATCAGAGTATACCCTAAAAAGATATTTTTACCTACCAGGCCCGAAAGAAAGGCAGCGATGGTATCGATCCATCCGGTGAGTGTAATACTACCCACGAGAATAAAAATACCCATCAGGAAGAATGTCGTCTCCCAATCCAAAGATTTTATACCCTCTACAATAGAACTTTTATTAACGAACTTCTCCCAAAGAATAGCGACTACCGCCGCCCCCATACACAAAATACCCGCCATATATGAGAATCCCGCGTCAAAGAACGAACTCAGGGCAAGAAAAACGATCAAATCGGCCAAAATAATTGTCGGGACCCACGACTTTATCTTTTCAATCGAAACCACTGCCACTTTTTCTTTATGGGCCCTGAATATAAAATACAAAACAAAGAATGACGCCAGGGCGCCTAATTCCACAGCGAAGAATATACTGGGCTTCCCTTTATAAAAAAAGAAATCCCCGAAATTCATTTTCGCGAAACCACCCAAAAGCATGCTCGGCGGGTCGCCGATGAGCGTCGCCGTACCCTGTAAATTGCTTGAGACCGCGATCGCGATCATCATCTTGACCGGACTGATCTTTAATTTCCTGGCTAATTCCAAAGCGATCGGCGCGACAATTAAAACGGTGGCCACATTTTCCACAAACGCGGAAATAAATCCGGTTAAAAGACAAATCGAGAGTATCGCCCAGGAGGTATTGCGCGCCTTATCAACGATCACCTCCGCGATATAAGCAGGGACACGGCTCTTCATAAAAACATCCGCGACTACCAGCGTCCCCACAAAAATACCCATAACATTCCAATTGATCGCCAAAAACGCTTCTCTCCAAGAAAGCACTCCTGTGAGCATAAGCACAACAGCCCCACCGACTGCCACATGGGTCCGTTTGTGCGGGAACAGGACAAAAAGAAGATACGCAAGGACAAAAACCGTTAAAGAAACAATCTTTGGATCAAGCATATATAAGGATCCCTTCCTTTTCCATATGTTATTTCCCGGATTTACCTGCGGCGTTTTGCTTCAACAACATTATTACCGCTCCCAGGGCTAAAACAATACTGATCAACTGAGAGATCGTCACTATACCAAACACCATAAAGTTTTGTTCATAATACCGGAACCCTTCAATGATAAACCTGTTGATCGAATATAAAAGGATAAAAACCAGGAACAAAAACCCGTCGGATCTTTTGCGTTTTTCAATAAAAAGGAGCAGGCAAAAGATCACAAGATTCACCAGCGCGTCATACACTTGCGTCGGGATCACCGCAAGTGAATACGCGGCAGTAGGCGGGATCAATCCGTCAAGCGCCTGCTGGCTGAAAGCAGGAGGATTTTCCGCGCCCGGAAAACAGACCCCCCATGCACGCGCGAGCTTTCCATAACAACAGCCGTTCAAAAAACAACCGACTCTCCCCAACACAATGCCTAAAGCAAGAGAAGGGCTTAAAATATCGAGTGTTTTCCAAAACGAGATCTTATGTTTTTTCAAGAACCAGGCCGCGGCAGCAAAGCCAAATATCAACCCGCCATAGAAAACAAGGCCGCCTTCCCAAACTTTTAAAGCATCAAGCAGATGGCTCTTATAGTATGCGAAATTAACCAGCACAAAAAAAAGCCGGGCGCCGATGAGCGAGAAAACCAGGATATAAAAAATAAGGTCGATCACTTTATCCGGCCTTATCCCTGCGGCCTTTGCTCTTTTATGAGCCAAGTATGTGCCGATGATAAATGCCAGGGCCAGCATAAGCCCATACGAATAAACGGTAAACGGCCCTAAGGTAACGATGATTCGGTGCATGAGTTCTCGCTTAACGGGTTAACAGCCAACAGTTACCGATAACCTATAACAATATTTTACTGCTTAACTACGCCTTGAGCAATGGGAAAATAACAGGGTCTCAAGACACATGACACAAGACACAAGTCAAAATTAGTCCATGGTCCACTGTCCATGGTTGGCGGTTAACTTTACGGTTTTTGCTTTAAGCGCACATTTGAAAACTTTTTCCAAATGTCTGCAAGGAATTACGAGGCGTTGAAGCACGCTCATTACGTAAGTCTATAGCGTAAACGCCGAGTAAAC
>CAZPNW010000185.1:0-15734 GCA_964588175.1 uncultured Planctomycetales bacterium | reverse complement strand
GTTGTGCGGGAAATGATCGGATTCGGCGTTGTCCCAACGGCAACGACCACTTCATCGACCGCTAAAATAAATTCCGACCCGGGGAGCGCATAGGGGCTGGCCCTTCCCGAAGCATCTGGCTGGCCTAATTCCATCTTAACGCATTGAGCCGCCTTGACAAACCCGAAGCTGTCGCCGATATAAGAAACCGGATTCGTCAAAAAAGAAAAAGATATCCCTTCTTCTTTGGCATGCTCGATCTCCTCTTCCCGGGCAGGCATCTCTTTCTCTGAACGGCGATAGATCAAATACACGACTTTCGCGCCCAAACGAAGCGCGGTCCTCGCGGCGTCAACGGCGACATTGCCCCCACCGATGACCGCGACCCGTTCTCCTTTTTTGACAGGAGTGTCATATTCGGGGAATTGATACGCTTTCATGAGGTTGACCCTGGTGAGAAATTCATTGGCGGAATATATACCGTTCAAGTTTTCTCCCCGTATCCCCATGAATTTAGGCAGCCCGGCCCCTGCCGCGATGAAAACCGCTTCAAAACCTGCCGCAAACAAGTCAGGGATCGTTTGAGCCCTGCCGATCAAAACATTCGGCTCAAACACAACCCCTAAGCCTTTCAAATATTCGATCTCGTCGGATACAATTTCTTTCGGAAGGCGGAATTCCGGTATGCCGTAAACCAGAACACCGCCGAATTTATGAAAACCTTCATACACGGTTACCCGGTAGCCTTTTTTTGCCAGATCAGCAGCTGCGGCTAAACCGGCGGGCCCGGAACCGACAACAGCGACCGCTTTGGACTGCGGATCTATCGAGGCCTTCTTAACTTCGGCGCGGCGGTCCTTACGATTGCGCAGGTCCCAATCAGCGGCAAAACGTTCCAACCGCCCGATCGATATCGGCTCGCCTGCCTGGGCCAACACACATTTTAACTGGCACTGTTCTTCCTGCGGGCAAACCCTTCCCGTTACCGCCGGCAACGTATCGGACTCATGGAGGATATCGATGGCTTTCTGAAGATCATTCTCCTTGATCGCCTTGATAAATCCGGGGATATCGATCATAACCGGGCAGCCCTTGACACACGGACGATTCACGCATTGCAGGCACCGGGAAGCTTCCTTCACCGCTTCTTCCTGAGAATACCCTAACGGGACCTCTGCAAAACTTTTTATTCTCTCAGAAACAGCCAACTGGCGCATCGGCACCATTTTTTTTTCAATGGGATTCTTCATGTTTATACGTGTCTAACCGCCGCATTAATTCATCAAAATCGACTTCCCTACCGTCAAAGTCAGGGCCGTCCATACAGGTGAACCTGACCTTGCCTGATACCGTGACACGGCAGGCTCCGCACATTCCCATGCCGCAGACCATTAACGAATTCAAACTGACGATGACCGGGATATTCTTTCCCCGGGTGAGCTCGACTACCGACTTCATCATCACCGTCGGGCCGATGGCGAACACTCTATCGATATGCTTACCAGCGTCTAAGATTTCCTTAAGGGCGTCAGTAACAAAACCTTTCTTCCCATAAGATCCATCGTTGGTAGCAATAGATACTTCATCAGAGACAGAACGCAATTTATCCTCCCAGAAAACATGCTCCTTACTGCGGTAGCCCAGCACCGATAAGACGCGGTTGCCTTTTTCGCGCAATGCGCGCGCCAAAGGATAAACCGGGGCGACGCCAATTCCGCCTCCCACCACAACAACAGTCCCGAACAACGATACCTCAGTCGGATTTCCCTGGGGGCCGAGGATATCAGCGATATGGTCACCCCTCTTCATTGCCGCCAGCAATCCGGAGGTCTTGCCGACATCCTGGAAAACGATCGTGATCGTGCCTTTTTCACGGTCATAATCAGAAATAGTCAAAGGCACCCGCTCACCCTTTTCGTGAAGCTTGACCATCACGAATTGTCCGGCATGCGCTTTCTTCGCGATAAACGGCGCCGCTACCACAATACTGTAAATTTTCGGGCCTAAATTGAGTTTTTCTAAGATCACGGGCATGTTATGAAAACCCTCTTTTTAATTTATAAACAAGGCTCTCCAATTCCGAAGCCATATCAACATTCGAAACATAAACGTCAGAAGGCAGCACCAAGTTGACCGGAGAAAAGTTCAATATCGATTTAATGCCGCATTTCACTAATTCGTCGCTCACCCCTTGAGCAGATGCCGCGGAAACCGAAAGCATCGCGATCTTGATCGCTTTTTGAGCGACGACCTCTTTGATCCGCGCGATATGCTCTATCTTAATGCCTTCCCTGGTCTTGCCGATCTTGACCGGATCGTTATCAAAAGCGACGGCGATCTGTAAATTAAATTCCCGGAACCCCTTGTACCCCAAGAGTGCTGACCCCAGCCTTCCGACACCCACCAGCGCGATCTTCCAAACCACATCCGTCCCTAATATCTTTTCGATCTCGCCTTTAAGGATATCCACATCATACCCTACGCCTCTGCGGCCGAATTCTCCGAAATACGACAGGTCCTTCCTTAATTGGACAGAAGAGATATTCAAGAAACGGGTGATATCCGCAGATGAAGCGACCGCAACCTTCTCCTGGCCAAGCCTGCGGAGGCTTCGCAAATATAAACTCAAACGTTTTGCGGTTTCTTGAGGGATATATTTTTTCGCATCATTCATAGCGCGACTTTGTTATATTTTTCACAAACCAATAAAATATACCACTAAACAGGGATCTTGTCAAATCACGCCAAAGTTCCCCTTCCTCGTTACCATAAAACGCTCTCTATGCCTTGAATTCGGAAAGCTGCTTAATACGCTTGAGCATATTAGGATGGGTACTCAATAACTCCATGACTTTATCGCCAAAACCCAAGGTGACTTGTTTATTGCGTAACTGTTCCAATTCATGGGTATCAATGGTTCCGCTTTTGTCCAGGTCAAGCTGCTTTAATTCCTTTATTTCAGTTAATGCCCGCGAGGGGTCATTGACAAAGAACGCCTTCAAACCTTCAACCTCCTTCAAAGACTCCCTGTCTGTCCGGGCAGCTCCATACACAAGTTTATATAAGCTTGAAGCCAACGCGGCGGGTTTATTCCCCAGAAGCACCGATCCGCGGTCGGCGAAATACTCCCTGATGCGCGAAGCATACAATACCAGTAAATTAGTGATAAAATAAAAAAGCATCGCCACGATCCCGATCAACACGGTATTACCTCCCCGTGCATCCCTGCGGCGGCCGTAAAAAAGAAAATTCCAGGCAATGCGGTACATGATCATCGGGATGACCGAAAGAAGCGTAATGGTCAACACATCCCTGTTCTTTAAGTGGCTGAGCTCATGCCCCAAGACCGCCTTTAATTCCTCATCGTTCAACAACTGCATAATGCCTTCGGTAACGCAGACCCTGCCGTCTTTTATCGACCTGCCAAAGGCAAACGCGTTAGGGATACTTATTTGGGCAATGCCCACCTTAGGCATCGGGATCCGGGCCTGATTACTTAAACTTTCCACCATCTGGAATAAACGAGGATTATCCTGGCGTTTAATATAGCGTATATGCATCGTCCATTCGATGATCTTCGGGCCGACCAAATACTGGACGAACATCACCCCCAGGGATATCACCAGGTAGAAGTAAAAATTAGACACCCCCATATACGAACCAACCATCACGATCACCGCGTAAATTATCGCAAAGAGCGCGACGATCAATAAATTCATTCTTAACTGAAGTAACCACATAGTATCTCCTCTTCTTGCCACAGGAAGTGGCATCCCGGCCTTGCCAATAAAGCCGGATGTTAAAACACCATTACTGAGAGCTCTCAGACGGCGCCGTTGCATCAGGAGGGGCGCCGAAAACATCAGCCTTGATCACAAATCTTATAACCGGCTCTCCTGGAGCATTAGTATCGACATAAACAAATTGACGGACCGGACCGTGATACCCTTTTGAATCAAATTTCACATTAAGCGATGTAGACTCACCCGGCTGTAACATATTTCGTTTTACCTGTGAGACCGTACAGCCGCAGGATGTAGAGACATCCTTGATCTGCAAAGGTAAAGTCCCCTCATTTTTGATCGTAAAATCATGCTCCTTGATCTTACCTGACTCCACCGGGCCGAAATCCCAGGTATTCTTCTCTTGAATTCCGGTCTTTTGGACAGGAACAACGGATTTGCCCGCAGGTTCAGAAAAACAACCGGACAAAGGGACCACCATGAATAAAACGGTCAATACCAAGTGCCGGACATTCATTACGCCCTCCAGATCAAATAAATCCCCAAACTTAAGAAAAGGACCACCATCGCCATTTTAACCGACAAGAAATGTTCCTTAAAAAACCGGGCAAATTGCTCTGAGGTAGCGCCTAAGAGCGCGACCAGGAAAATAATACATAGGGGAACAACAAACATTAAATTATACAGGGCCAAATAAACCAACGCTTCAAATTTCAGCTGCGTGCTCTTTAAAATAAAGGTGATGGTCGGTAAATACACCTGCCCCGTGCATACCGCTTCCAATATCGATACCAGGAATCCCGTAATAAAGGTATTGACGGCTAAAGGAGCGATCTTTAATCTTTTTGGCCCGCTGTCTTGTGTTTTTTGCTTACGGTAACGCTCGCCGATAACAGCATGTATCTTGTTCTTTAAACGTTCAGGCAGCTGTAAAGTGAGCCCTTCTGCGCTGCGGGTCCTTTTGTATTTCAGGAAATCGGAAAACGCCAAGCTCCCCAGGAGAATACACATGAGCCCGATACCGTAATTAATACCTTTGGTGACCAGCCAGAACCCTTTTAAACGGTAAAGAAATCCAAAAAAACCCAAACCGATCAGGAAATACGCCACATACACCGCGGCGATAAAAACGAGCCCGATAACCAGCAGTTCTCTTTTTCTATACCCCTGGAGTGAAAGGTAAGAGATAAAAAAGATGATCACCGCAAATGCGCACGGATTGATACCATCGATCAACCCCGCGCTTATCACGGCCCAGGGAGTAAACGAAAGAAAAAGCGCGACCAGGTCCTCGAGCGAATATTTACTTGCGGAAACAGGCGAAGCGTTTAAAGAACGCTCAATAAACTCAATGATCCCCGAACAAACCTCTTTCTCTCCGCTGAGGAGATTACCGTTGCAATAAACGATCGGCAACCCCAGAGATTTGGTGATCTTAAGCCTGCTCTTAAGGCTTGCCAAAAGCTTATACGTCTCAATATCGCTCATGTCACGGTAAATAACTTTGGCCCGCCCTTTGAATCTTTCTTCAACTGCCGGCATACATTCGGCTTTTGCTTTTACACAGGAATGGCAGCTCGGAGAATGGAAGAAAATGAGTTCCGGGATACTTCCCGCTGATTCGCTCGCAACCGAGGTAACCGGCACCCCGAGGATACAAATAATACCGATAAATATAGCTTTAAGTTTTCCCATACCTTCCTTGCAGAAAATTTATATCAGGGTTGGTTTTTTTAAACGGGGGAGACGTTCTGCGTTTCAAAATTTGAAATAATCTTTAAGATCTCTTTCTTTGTTTTCACTTTCTTGAGGCATTCAACAATAAACTTATCCTTTACCAGCCGCGAGATCTGCGCGAGGACCTTCAAATGGCTCCCGACATCGACTTCAGGCGAAGCCAGCACAAAGAATAAAAATGTCTTCTCACCGTCTAAAGCGCCGAAATCAAGGCCTTCCTCCTGCCGCGCGAAAGCTAGGATAAAATCTTTGACTTCCGGGGACTTCGTATGAGGAATAGCCACGCCATTTCCAATACCGGTTGACCCCAACTTTTCCCGCTTATAAAGCGCGTTCAAAAACACTTTTTTATCTTTTAACTTGCCCGATTGAGCGATCAAATCGACCAATTCACTCAATAATTTTCTTTTATTCTCCTCTTTGAGATCAAGATTTATGTATTTTTCTTTAAGAATGCGTGATAAGCTTAATTCGTTTCTTACTTTAACAGCCATCTCAAAAGCTCCCCGTTACATTTAAAGAAACAAATGATCATTGCCTCCCTAACCTGCCCTTTATGATAGGTAGTATCGAAACATCCCCTTTTTGCTTTAAGAAAAACGAGGCAGGAAAACATAGGATTAATCTCTTAAGTTATTGTACATATTATACTTAAAAGGCATAGATTGTCAAGTATTTTTGCGGTGCCTGCGGTGCCCCGCAGGGAAGTTCGCACTTGACAGCCGATAAGCCGAGGGGCGTTAACCGCGAAGCACTTTCTCAGCCGCAGCCATGACTTCTTCAACAGTTATGGCTTTCAAACAAGCAAAACCCTTCTTACAATTATGGGCCAGGCATTCAACACACCCGATCTCTTTATGTAAAACCTGGTCTTGAGGCCCCATCGGACCCCAGCGCTTCGGGCCCAAACCCGGCTGATTCCTTCCATAAATCACTACGATGGGCGTCTGCACCGCCGCGGCAATATGCACCGGGCCGGAATCATTGGAAATAAAAAGCCGGCAGCGTTTCAATACACATGCTAACTGAGCGACAGAAGTCTTTCCCGCCAGGTTCAACGCTTGATGGCTCATCTTTTTCACCACAGCTTCAGCAATTGCAACGTCTTTTGGCCCTGCAACTATCAAAACAACAGCATTATATTTCTCAATTACCCTATCCGCCACTTGCGCAAACCGTTCAGGCATCCAAAACTTTGAAGGGCAACTGGCAGCCGGATGGATCGCTATAAGGGTTGCGCCTTCTTTAACCCCATTCTGAGCGAATAACTTACTTACCCACCCCTCTGCCTCCGGAGCTAAAGGCATATATAATCCGTTATCCTGAGGCACCACGCCTAAATACCGGACTAAATCAAGGTTATACTCCACTTCATGCTTTTGTCCTGATTGCTTTGTATGCTCCAGCCGGTCGGTAAGCAAAAATCCCATTTTACGGTTATAGCCTATGCGTTTAGGTATCCCGCTCAAGAATGTCACCAGATGCACCCTATTGCTTGGATGTAACACCAGCGCCACATCAAAACGGGATTTTCTTAACTCCTGCGCGAATAAAAACGTGCTGCGCCAACTTTTATGCAAATTATCCTTATCATAAACAATGACTTTATCCAAATACGGATTACCGTCGATTATATCTTTTGCGTGCGCTCCGACCATCATTGCCAAATACGCGGAGGGAAAGCCACACCTTAAAGCCTCAATAACCGGAGTTGAGAGGACGACATCCCCGATCTTATCGGTACGTACGATCAAAATACGCTTAAACTCACCTCTCCCGGAAGTATGCTGCCCTTCCACAGGAGGCACAGATAACAATTCGCTTACCGCCCGTACAACATCCTGGACCTTGATCAATTCCATACACTCAATCGTTCCATATAAGCACTGCGCTTTCTGGCACGGACGACAAAAGATCTCTTTTTTAACCACACGGTATTTGTCTGACCAGGGGCCATATTTTATATCATCACTGGCTCCGAAAAGAGCGACAATGGGTTTATTTAAATAACTCGCCAATTGCAAAGTCCCGGTATCAGCGGTTATCATTAAAGAAGCCTGCGTTATCAAATAAACCAGCTGGCTTAACGTAGTCGCTCCCGAAAGATCGACGATCTTCCCCTTTGCCGCTGGCAGGACAATCGGCAATTCCAGATTTTGCGCTTTGCTTCCTATAATTACAACAACGTAATCATTACTTAAAACCTGACAAACTTCCCTTATTTTCTCTATCGGCCATTTTCTATTTTTCCCGCCGGTTTCGGGGCTTATCAGAATGATCCTTTCCCCGGTGCCTATATGATGCTGTTTAAAAAGCCCCTGCACGACCGCCTTATCATCGTCAGCGGTAAAAAGCATTCGGGGTTGCGGGGAAACGTGCGGCCCGGACTGTTTTAAAGCCCGTTGTAAACGGTAAAGATGACGGGCTTTAGCACGCTTCAAGGCAGGCGGCATAACCAAGAAAGGCGAGGTTTTATAACGCGCCGGCAGAAGCGCTCCATACAAGGTATTGCGTAAATCGATAATAATGTCAAAACGCTCTTTTTTCAGCTCAAAGAATAAAGCGATCTTTACGCTCAAAGAAGAATATTTATCATAAATAATAAGACGGTCGATATGAGGATTCTGAGCGAAGATCTCTTTAGGCCGCGGGCCGACCATCACCGTAAGGCGCGCGCCGGGAAAATACTGCCGCAGATGATCCAAAACAGGCAAAGTCAGAACGACATCACCGAAATTACTTAATGTAATGACCAGTATTTTCTGAACAGTTTCCATGGGATGAAGCCGCCGGGGATTATGCGGCAGCTTTGAATAAGCGTATCTGTACTAAAACATCTTCGGGCTTGATCGCGTCCATACACCGGTTATTGCTGCAATCAGCGCTATAACAGGGGATCCTGCAGCCTATTTTCTTCTGTATGATGATCACGTTCTCTTGAGGGAACGGCCCGGTGATCAGGGGATGAGTCGGGCCAAAGAGCCCGATTATTTTCTTCGTGCCGACCGCATTGGCAATATGGAGCGGTCCGGTATCGGCGCTGATGAACACATCAAAACGTTTGCACAAAGCGGCAAATTCTTTCAGATCAAGCGCCCCGCAGGCAAAAACAAGGTCTGTTTTCATAAGAGCCTGTATTTCATGCGCTAAAGGAATGTCATCATGGCTGCCGGTAATAATGACTTTAGCGCCGAATTCACGCGTCAAAGCCTCCGCGAGCGCTGCGTAATGTTCTTTCCTCCAACGCTTAGGCCCCCAATTGCCGCCCGGGTTGATCCCGGCCACAAAATCATTCTGAGCAATGCCGTTCTTCCGCAGAAATCCGTCAATAACCCCTTGAGAGTACGGCGGCAGGAAAAACTGGGTAAACCGGTCTTTGACCTTTAACCCTGAGCGTTCGATCAAATTTAAATAGTAATCGATCCGGTGCACCGTATCCTGGGGAGCAGGCATAATATTCTTAGTTAAGAACAAACTGCGTTTTTGCGAATAATATCCGATACGGACCGGGATACCGGCAAGCCAGGTGATCAAAGCCCGGGTAAGCGAACGATGCAACAGAAAAACCATGTCAAACTTCATGCTCCGCAGCAAAAAAATGAATCTCAGCTTCGCGATAAAACTTTGATGCTCCTTACTTTCATCAAAAATAATGATCCGATCGACATACGGATTCCCCTCTAAGACCGGATAACACCGGCTCGGAATAACACAAGCGATATAACTATCCGGATAATTATACTTAATATTACGGATTGTCGCTGTTGAGAACAAAACATCTCCTACCCAATTCACATTAAAGATCAGTATTCGCTCACGTGCGAAAGCAGGCATAGGGACTCCTGGTTAATGAATATTAGAATAATAAACTATAGTCCACAGTCAACGGTCGATGGTCCATGGTCTATGGACTGTTGACCATCGGCTATGGACAATGCTCAATACTCTTGCTTACCCTTATTCTTACCTTTTTTCTTACCTTTACTCTCCCGCATCAAATTATAATAGCCGCTTGACTCTACCCAGAAAACAAATAAATTCGCGGCATTCTCCGATATCCGCAGGCGTTTGAGCGCAAAAAGATCGTCGTTGGCAAAGCGCTTCCCCGGATTCGAAGCTACCGCCGCTGTATATCCGGCGTCAATAACTGCCTGCCTTACTCTCTGGTTAAACCCGCCGCCAGGATAACAAAAAGTATTCACCGGCCGGCCCAACTTCTCTTCCAGGACCCTCCGGGAACCAATAAGCTCTTTTTTCAGTTCTTCTAAAGAGGTAACATCAACTAAATAGGGATGATTAAGCGTATGGCTGCCAAACGAGATCAAACCAGAATCCCTCATGATACGTATCTGTTCCCACGTAAGCATACCGGGCCGGCCTACTTCATTAACGATGATAAATATTGTCGCCGGAATGCCATATTTCTTCAATACCGGAAAAGCAACGGAATAATTATCGGCATAACCATCATCAAAAGTAATGACAACTGTCCTGGCAGGCACAGCCTGCTTACCCTTGACCAGACGGACTACTTCTTCCAAAGGCACAACGTTATAATGATTGCGTTTTAAGAATTCCATTTGCCGGTCAAAGGCAGCAGATGAAACGATCAATCTATTCCCCGCAGGGACTTCTTGCTTGACCGAATGATACATAAGTACGGGCACAACATAATTATGCCGGAAGTAATTTACCGTAAAAACCGCTGCCGCGGCAATGGCCACCGCGATTACAGTTCTTTTTTGATTTTTAGACATTCCGCGTAAACCTCTTGAGTTTGAGCCGCCATCTGGCGGTGCGAAAAATTCTTCCTGATAAAAGCCTGGGCGCGCCGGGAAAAAAGCTGCCGTTTCCCGGCATCCTGGAGCAATGCTATTATAGCACAGGATAACCCAACAGGATCCGCCGGTTCAACTAAAATACCGTTATGATCATTTTGAATCAAACTTTTAATACCGCCGACGTTAGAACCGATGACCGGGCACCCCAAAGCCATCGCTTCCATCAACCCCAGGCCCAGGCCTTCATGAAGCGACGGCATCACAAATACATCCATGATCGATAAAAACCGCACTGTTTCCGGGACATTAGGAAGGAAAATGACCTTATCGCTGATCGCAAGCGAATCGGATAGGCTCATAAGGTCTTTTTTGATCTTTCCTTCCCCAATGATCAATAACCGGGCTGTAGGGATCCTGTCGCAGACTGGCTTCATCGCTTCTATCAAATAACGGTGCCCCTTGACATCGGAAAGCCGCGCGAGTATCCCCACGATCAAACTATTTGTTACCCCAAGCTCTTTTCTGGTCTGAAAACAGGTTTGCTCATCAGAACGGATAAAATACTCCAGGTCGATACCGTTATGGATAAGCCTGATACGCTCGCCGGGAAGCTTAAAATCATCTGCCAGATGAACGCGCACCTGCTCACTGATCGCAATACACAGGCGCCCCCAGCAAGGGAACATCATCCGGAAAAGCCTTTTCTTGAAAAAACCATGACACGTCGATACGTACGGGCGGCGGCAGAACGTATCAAGCAAACAGCCGACGATCTGCGTGACGCGGGTCTGCGCGTGGATAATATCAATATCATACTCTTTAATCTTCCGCGCTAGAACTAAAAAAGTCTTTAAAACCGAGAGGCTTATTTCCTGCTTCGTGTTGATCGGCACAGGTATATACGTGACCCCTGCTTTCTGAAAACGCGGCAGGAGGTCTCCGGGGCCGGCGGCAACATAAACCGTATGCCCGTTTTCCTTCATTGCCCGGGACAAAGTCAAAAGGTAACTCGAAATTCCCCCGGTGTTTAAATGAGTCGTAAGGAAAAGAATATTCATGCGGTTATTTTATGGTCTGCGCTATCGCACCAAATACTTCTTCCGGCTTAATAAGTTCCATGCATTTTAAATTCTCGCACTTTGATTTATAGCAAGGGCTGCAGGGTAGATCTTTTCTTAAAACCACCAGCTTTTTTGCCGGCGGGATGTGGCGCCGGGGGTCCGTCGGACCGAACAACGCGATAACCGGAGTATCAACAGCGGCAGCGATATGCAACGGCGCAGAATCAGCGGAAATATAAACACTGCATCGTTTAATAAGGCAGGCCAGTTGATTAACCGTCGTTTTACCGCAGCCGTTAATGAGTTTGGCGTTCTTAACCGTATTCATAAGCTTCTGCGCCAGGGGAGCGTCAGCTTCAGTTCCCGTTATCACCACACGAATGTCCCGGCGCCCGAGCTCTTCGCATAATTTCACCAAATGATGGTATGGCCAGGCTTTGGTTTCCCAGCGACGGCTGGCGCTCACATTGATCCCGACGATCTTTTGATGAACGCTCATCCAGTGAGAAGCAAAGAATTCTTCGATATATTTCTCATCCTGTCCTGACGGCCAAAGCTCTAACCCGGGATCGTGAAGCTCAATACCCAGCATCTTTAATATCCTGAATTGGTGTGTGACCGGGTCCAAAGCCGGTTTCTCATCTTTGATACGATGATTAAGCAAAAAACCGTATTTCTTGTTATCATAACCGTAGCGGTTCATCGCTAAGCTCAGCCGGCAAAGAATATGGCTTTTACGATTATTCTGCAAATCGATGACCACGTCAAAATGCTTCTTTCTTAAAAAACGGGCGAGCCTCAAGAATCCAAAGAGCCCTTTATCCCTGTTCTTAAAATCACACACCAAGAGATCATCGATATAGGGGCATCCCATCAAAAGCTCTTTCGACTCATCGCCCACCAGAAAACTAAGCTTATGATTCTGGGCTGATCCGCACGTGCCGTCACGCCGGAACTTTTCCCGGACCGCTTTTATCGCGGCACTTGAGAGGATAATATCTCCTAAAGAACTGAATTTTATCATCAAGACCTTGAGATCTTCCAGCGCTTCTTTATAAACACCCAGAGTTTCTTCAACCATATGTTTCACATCATATTTTTCCTTTACTTTTTGATACGCTGCTTCCGACAAGGCATGAGCGAGCGCCGTATCATTATGTATCTTAAGGACTGCTTCAGCCATATGTGCCGGATCAGCCGGCGGCACCAGTAAACCGGTTTTACCGTCATCGATAATATCAACAACGCCGCCGACACTCGTCGCTACCACGGGCACGCCGCAGGCCTGCGCTTCGATAACCACCCTGCCGAACGCCTCATGAGTTGTCGTCGATAAGACCAGCAGGTCAAGGTGTTTTAAGATCTCCGGGATGTTTTTCTGAGTTCCCAGGAATTCGGTCGAATTCCAAAGCCCCGTTCTTTTGACCAACACCTGCAACTGTTCTTTATACGCTGCTTTGGAAACAGGGGCATCCCCGACGATCCATACCTTAAGGTTCGGGACCGAACGCATGACCCGGGCCATCGCTTTGATAAAATACAAATGCCCTTTCAGTGGAGTGATCCTGCCGATGATCCCGACATTGAACTCTTTATTTTTCTTTTTATCAAGCGGAATATATTTAAATTTCTCGAGGTCAACACTGCGCGGGATCAGGCGTATCCGGGAATGGGGGACACCGAAGTCGTCGATCATATGGCGGCCGATCACATTACTGGGGACAATGACCCGCTTTGCCCAACCCATCACATAGCTCAACAGGTGTTTTTTATAATACCCGTGACAGGTGGTAATAAACACGGTGCGGGTCCTGCGGCAGGCAAAATACGCGATCCAGGCAGGGATACGGGAACGGGCGTGTACAATATCCACCTTTTCCTTCTTAATGATCTCGATCAAATGAGGGACCATCTTCACCATATGAAAGATCGATTTCTTATGCACGGCAAGCGCATAATGAATAGCGCCGCCTGCTTCAAGATCTTTTACCAATTCACCGCCGTTTGAGACCACGACGACTTTATGGCCCAACTTAACCGCATATTTTGCCAGGTCTACGGTACCGGTCTCAACTCCCCCCACTCTCAACTCAGGTAATATTTGCAGTATATTCATATGATCATTCAAGACATTATAAAATCATTAAACTGTTTCAACTGCGCTTACTCAGAAACGCCAGCTCAAGGATAATGCTTTATTTTACATAAAAACTTGGTATAATAAAATAAAAACATGTCTAAAGAAAAAGACCTGCTCAATATAGTATTTTTTGTCGTTACCATCTTCATTATTGCGATACTTATTAATTACGCAATGTTCATCTTCGCCCAGATGGGAAAAACGCCTGTAAGACGCCCCAAGCCACACCTCATGAAAATAGAAGAAAAGAGGGTATTTACGGATGACAGCGATTACCGTAAGGTAATTGACAGCTCCAAAACCGACTACAAAGATTTTATGCAACAAAAAACACTCTCACCCTGATACCTTCCGCTTTTCATCACATAATACGGCGCAATTTTTCCTCGATCACCGCTTTATTCTCCAGCCTTAAGACTGCCGGATCTTCTTGACACAATCTCTCGATAAGCCCGGAGAGCTCGGAGGGCCGACAAAGATGAATATATCTGTTTTCGGCCATTTGTTTCAAGAAAGATCCATGGCGGCGGCCCACCGCCGCTGTTTGAAAGACAATAATATGCTTACCGCTGCTGGCTGCTTCGGAGATCATAGAGATACTTTCAGGAGAAACAATGACCACCCGGCTCAATCCCAATATCCCGCCTACTGCTTCGGGGATATTACGTTCATTGGCGATCACCTGCAAGAGGCAGCGCGGTTCATCGCGCAATTCATTCTTAATGACTGCTTCCACGGTCTTTGAAGTCCGGCGGGAAGTAGATACCAGGATAGAAAAACCTTTTCCGGCAGCAACAGATCTGACCTGAGCGAACACTTCAGTTACTGCCTTCGGTTCTAAATAAAAGTTTTTTGTGTCTCCGCCGATCAAAAGGCCGATAGCAGTACCCGAAGGGGAAAAAGAATGCGGCATCAGCCGCTTTAATGCTTGAGCCTGGCTTTCAATATATTCCCGGTCGATCAAGTTAAGCGCCCCTTGCGTTATAGCGATATTCTTTCTCCGCGGGGGATTATCATGGCGGGGCATCACTACCATATCAAAACCGCCCAGGTCCAATATTGACGGCCGCATAACTACCAGGGACTTTGCTCCCGCTTCCCGGGAAAGGATCCGGTTCACGGCCGCGCCTATGGATCCGCACGAAATAATAATATCCGGTTTAATCCCTTTGAGCTGCCGGTAACAGGACTCTTCTAAAGAAACCTTCAGGCAGGATAAACATCCCTGACAGAGCCACCCTTCTGAAAAACAACTGCCCAGTGTTAACGCATGCCGTAAAAATACGCTTTTATATTTTATCCGTACGCACGCTCCATGAGCATGAATGCCTTTATCCGACAAATACCCGCAGGTGATCTTGGCAAGTGATTCCGACTGGCGCAGATGGCCGGTTTTACCGTCATCCAGGATCATGATCGTGCGTTCGTCTGAATATTTCCAGACTTTATATGTCCAAAGATATTCCTGAGGGTAACGGGTAATATATCTTTCGAAAATATGCGTCAACTCCTGCACATTACCACGGATATCAGCGTCGATGTCCCCGGTCTTCTTAACCGTAAAAACAGGTTCTATAAAGACCGCAATGGCCGGCCCCGATATGCGCGTAAAAAAAACGGGTATTATCGAAACACCGTATTTTAATGCCAAGCGGACTGCGCCTGTTGACATTGAAGCGCTTTTACCAAAAAAACTCACCCCCACACCGACCCTGCCTCCCTGGTCCAACGTCATACCGATCGCCTGATTGCTCTTAAGGATCTCTATTACCTGCCGGGCGCCATTTTTTCTCTGAAGGATAGAACAGCCTTTCTGGATGCGATATGAATTCAACAAACGGTTCAGACGAGGGAATTTCTGATCATTGACAAACAAATGAAATGGCACTCCTAAATTGGCGCTGAGTATATTGGAAAGCTCCCAGCTGCCTTCATGAATGGCCAGTAAGATCACCCCTTTACCTTTTTGCAGGCCCTCTTGAATATGCTCCAGCCCCTCAAAACGAATATTGGTATCAATATACTTCTTATCAACCTGGGGAATAAAGAATAACTCAATGAAATTCTGCCCAAAGCTGCGGTAGAAATCATGAGCAAGCCTGAATAATTCTCCCGGAGAGTGAGTCCCGCCAAAAGCGGTCTTAAGATTCGCGTAAACCCGTTGCCGGTGCTTAGCGTCACCATAAAAAACACACGACCCCAACAGCCTCCCCAGAGCAAAACTCGCCCTTTTAGGCAGGCTTCGTAAAAGCGGGCCGCAGGATTTAAAGACTATACAGCCGAAGTAATCGAT
>CAZPNW010000184.1:0-14709 GCA_964588175.1 uncultured Planctomycetales bacterium | reverse complement strand
TCCAGCCCCATGCCGGTATCGATATTTTTCTGAGGAAGGGGCTCTAAGACTGCGCCTTCTTTACGGTTAAACTGCGTAAAAACCAGGTTCCAAACTTCCAGGAACCTGCCGCAGCTGCAACCGGGATCGCAATCATCTTTCCCGCAGCCAACCAGATTGCCCTGGTCAAAGAATATTTCCGTACACGGGCCGCAGGGGCCGTTCGGGCCTTTTTCTTTTGCTTCAGAAGGCCAGAAATTATCCTTATCCCCTAACTTAACGATCCTTTGCGCGGGGACCTTAACCTTATCCTTCCAGATACGATAGGCTTCCTCATCATCTTTATAAACTGAAACCCACAACTTCTCCAGAGGAATTTTTAATTCCTGCGTCAGGAATTCCCATGCCCAGGCGATCGCTTCTTCTTTAAAATAATCCCCGAAAGAAAAATTACCCAGCATTTCAAAGAACGTATGATGGCCGGAGGTCTTGCCGACCTTATCCAGGTCATCAGTCCGCAGGCAGCGCTGTGAAGATGCCGCGCGGCGAAAATCAGTCACCAGTCCCAGGAATTGTTTCTTAAACTGGTTCATCCCCGCGGGAGTGAATAAAACAGTAGGGTCATCCTGCGGCACCAAAGAATCACTCGCGGCTATCTTATGCTGCCTGTTCTTAAAAAACTCCAGGAACTTCTCACGTAAATAATCTGTTTTCATAAATACTTCTACCTTGGCCACAATTGTTTTTCTTTAGGCACAATACACCCTGCTTTTAGTTTGCCTCAAGTCTTATTCTCCATAAGACAAGCTCACTCTTTCTTTTTTTCCTATCGGGGCCAGATCTGAAAAAGAATAGAGTTGCGCATATTCTTTCCAGACGCCGTTGCAAAACGCATCTAACGCGCACATGCGGCAGAAAGGAGCCTTGATTTTACCATATCCATCTGCTTTTGGGGAAGATCTTTGATTTTGCTTCAGCAAATTCTGGGAATACTCAACACAGCGTTTTAACCGCCTCTGCCAACCACCGATGCACAAAGGAAGTCCACAAAATGGATTATTAATAATAATACCGAATTTTTCCCCTAGACGCAAAGCCCGGCTAACATACGGGCCGATATGCTTATACCGCGGCACTAAAAAGTTATTTACCCATGCTCGCGCGCGCGGCTGAACTACCGAGAGAGATATCGATTTGATCTCCGGGAACTTGACATGAACAAAAGCAACATATTCCGGGAGCGTCCTGTAATTCTTGCTGGTTACCACCACATTTAAAGTGACTTCAATAGCTGCTTTTATTAAACACCTGATCCCCTTGAAAGACTGAACAAAAGCCCCTTGATACCCTAAAAGATAATCATGCACTTTCGGGTCAGGTGAATGCAAAGAAACAAATGCTTTTCTTAGCCCGGAAGATTTCAAGCGCTTCACATATTCTCTGCGCGCACAAAGGATCGCGTTGGTTTGAATTTGGACTGTTTTTACTCCCTTTTGGGCAGCATACGCTATGATTTCTTCCAGATCATTTCTTAACGTAGGTTCTCCGCCGGAAATATCCAATCGTATTCTTTTCTCTTGAGCGATTAAAACATCTATTTGCGACTTGGCTTCCCGAGTAGTCATCTCCTTTAAAAAAAATGATTCGGGCGGCACATTACAAAACAAACATCTCGCATTACAGTTTAATCCCAACCGTAAAAGTGTATACGGGATATTTGCCTCAATTCTCTTACGGACTTTTGTATCCATGCGACAAGGCTTTAAAGAAAATATGCCTGCTCTTTAGGTATTCTCCAGATCAAAACTTTGATTTATTTTCTCGATAATTATTGCGGGAGAAAAACCTCGGCGCAACAGGTAAGCGTAAAGCCGCCTTTTTGCTTTTTGAGGGTCAAGCCCCTGAAGCGAAACCAACTTCTTACGAACGATCCCGGAGACTATCCCTTCTTCGTCGTAATCTTTTTTTATTTCCTCAAGCTGACTTTCAATGATCTCTTTATCGATCCCTTTACGGATTAATTCTTCCCGCAGCCGGCGAAATCCCATCGGCTTGTTTATCCGGGATTCGATCCACTGCCGGGTGAAAGCGCTATCATCGATAAACTTCCTGTCCTTTAAGAACGATATTGTTTCTTGAATAACTGTTTCAGAAAACTGTTTCTTTTTTAACCGCTCGAAGATCTCTTGCCGGCTTCGCTGCCTGAACTTGAGCAGGAAAAACGCGTATTCTTTCGCCTTCTGGACTCCTGGACAATCCCCTGATCTATTCACCGCTATCTTTTACGATAAAATACCCGCGGGACGTCCGTATGACAACCGTCCCCTTAAGGGCGCCGGTCATCCTTTGATAATCCTGGACATGCCTGACCGCCTGCTTATTGATCTCGAGGATCACATCTCCCGCCAGAATACCAGCCTGATCAGAAGGGCTATCCGCAACCACATCTTTTACCACAACACCTTCCTGCTCCTCTATCCTGAATTTTTGCGCATTCACCGGGTTAATATTCTCAACGCTCAAACCTCTCCACAACCGCGCTGCCTGCATACTTGCCCCCCCAGGCGAAACAATAGTTTCTATATCTTCAGGCCTTGTCCCGACTTCAACAGTAAGCGATGTTTCTTTTTTATCACGGATGACAATAACTTTTACGCGGCGGCCAACAGGAGTCTTTCCTACGGTATCCTGTAAATCCCGGGGATTATTTATCGGTTTCCCGTCAAAAACCTTAATACAATCGCCTTCTTTCATGCCTGCTTTATCCGCGGGCCCGTTCTTTAAAAGATTAGCCACGAGCACGCCATTCTTATCCGGCAACCCGAAATGGCCGGTAAGCTCATCATTCAATTCTTGAATATTGACGCCCAACCAGCCATAGACTATTTTTTTGCCTTCAATAAGGCTGGTAATGATCCGCTTGGCGCTGTTTATCGGAACTGCAAACCCTACGCCTTGATAACCGCCGCTGGTAGAAAATATCGCCACATTAATACCGATGACTTCACCGTTAAAATCGACCAGCGGGCCACCGGAATTACCGGGATTTATCGCCGCGTCAGTCTGGATCAGATCGCTATAATCACGCTCCCGGGAAATTGCCCTTCCTAAAGAACGATGCAGCGCGCTGATGACACCCACGGTAACCGTGGGTTCCGGGTTATCCAAAGCGAAACCAAAAGGATTCCCGATCGCCACCACCCACTGCCCGATCTTTATTTGCGCAGAATCGCCTAATTTTGCCACAGGAAGATTATGAGCGTTTATTTTAATGACTGCCAGGTCTGAACGAGGGTCCTGCCCGGTGATCTCTCCTTGAAATTCCCTGCCATCCGATAAGGTAACAGAGATCTTATCGGCGCCGCTGATAACATGTTCATTGGTCAAGATATACCCTTCTGGATCAATGATCACCCCTGAACCAAGCCCTACCTGCCGGTATTCCCTCTCAGGCATTTCCCCGAAGAAATCCTCGAAAAACTTGCGAAAGGGATCATCATCTCCATAAGAGTTGCCGCCATAAGGATTCCCGTTATAAAGCCTGCGCATACCCGGTACCCGGGAAATCCGCTCAGAGCTTATCGAAACAACCGCCTTACCGGTTGTTCCCGCGACATTAACGACCGCGTTCTTAAAACCGTCCTGCCCCGTTCCGGGATCAACTACTCCTAAAGGTTTTGGCGCGCTCTGGCTTTGCGCGAAAGCCGGAACACCGAATTTCACTGAAATCAAAAGCCCGGCAATAACGCCGGCCGCTAATAAACTTCCGCCTAAAAATATCTTTTGAGCTTTCATCTTCTCACCTCCGCTACCCGAGGGTAATCTTTTTCCTGATCTCTTTCTCTATATCGTCCTGCAGCTTCGGTTTTTCTTTTAACGTCTTTATCGCAGAATCCCTTCCCTGTCCGATCTTCTCCTCTTTAAAAGAAAGCCAGGTGCCTGATTTTTGTATCACTTCTAAATTAACACCCGCGTCGATGATACTACCGGCTTTTGATATCCCTTCGTTATGAAGGATATCAAATTCCGCCTCTTTAAAAGGAGGCGCTACCTTGTTCTTGACGACCTTGACCCTGGCGTGGCTGCCGATAACATTGTCGCCTGATTTCAAAGTCGCGATCTTGCGGATATCCAGGCGAACGGAAGAATAAAATTTCAGGGCGCGCCCTCCGGGAGTAGTTTCAGGAGAGCCGAACATAACACCGATCTTTTCACGGATCTGATTGATAAAAATAACGCTGGTTCTCGATTTACTGATAGCGCCGGTAAGTTTGCGTAATGCCTGGGACATAAGGCGCGCCTGCAGTCCCAAATGAGAATCGCCCATTTCCCCTTCGATTTCCGCCCGGGGAGTAAGTGCCGCCACAGAATCGATAACAACAAGATCTACGGCATTTGAACGGACAAGAGTTTCAGTAATTTCTAATGCCTGTTCACCGGTATCCGGCTGCGATATTAAAAGTTCATCAAGATTAACACCGATTATCTGCGCGTACGTAGAATCAAAGGCATGTTCAGCGTCTATAAAAGCCGCCACGCCTTTCTTTTTCTGGATCTCACGTATTGCAGTCAAAGAGAGAGTCGTTTTACCGGAAGCTTCCGGCCCGAATATTTCGATCACTCTTCCGCGAGGAACACCGCCAATACCTAACGCGACATCTAAGGTTAAAGCGCCGGTAGAAATCGCCTCTATATCAGATTTAACCTTACCGCCTAACTTCATAATAGAACCCTTGCCAAATTGCTTATCTATTTGAGCAAGCGCTAATTCCAAAGCCTTTTGACGTTCAGAAGTGTCTTTTACCTCTTTTTTATCAGGTGCCGCCTGAGCTTGTTCTTCCTTTGCTGTTATTTTCTTCTCTGGAACCATAATTCCTCCATTTGCCATGAGCATTCATCCATTGCGGTATTAGCCACAGGAATTTCTGCGATGGGATTAAAATGTAGACTTTAATTATACCTTACCTATATCTGCCTGTCAAATATATTCGGTAATCGGTGCTTGGTTTCCGGTTATCGGTAACCTGGGACCGATAACCGGAAACCGACAACCGAGAACCGAATACATGCCCTCACTATCAATAGACGTTTCAAGACTCCAAATCTAACGAAAATAGTTTGAAAAAGTCACAGGTCGCAACGAGTCGATAGTCTATAGTCGATAGTCCACGGTCCATGGTAGGCGGAAAGTGCAATTATAAATATGGAAAATCGGGTGAACTGGAAATCAGAATTGCAAAATATTCGCTAACAGCGGGTGAGGCTTGGCTGTGTTTGAGCGGGGCTTCCGAGGATGCCGAGCGGGCATGGTTCACCCTCTCTTGCATGTCGGTGAGAGCGAGGCACCGCAGGAGAGCGAAATTTTGCCACGCTGGGGCAAAATGAGCGTCCCCGCGAAAGCACAGACAAGCCTCAACCGCTGTGGTTATAAAAGTTTAGAAAACTTTAATAGTCGCAGGTCGCATGACACAAGTAAAAAAGGCTGAGTTTTTTAGGCTCAGCCTTTTAGGGGGAAAAACGAAAAACTATTTGCACCGTTCTACCTTTTGTTCTTATTATACGATAAGCCGCAAGTTTAAGTCTGGGGGGACTAATGAAGGAACCCGCGGCCTATCATACACACACTTTTCATCATCTTGAAATAGTTATCGGCAAATCCATAAAAACCTTGAGTAAAATTTTTAGTGCCGCTTGGAACTTACCCCATTGGTTATCTGAAAATCCGGCAACCCGGGACTTAGGGATCAGGGATCCGCGTATTAGAAAAATGATCTCCCGGACCATCTGCCAGAAACCTACCGGCTTATTGACATAAAACACAAATTATGTTAATGTATTAAGTTATGGAAGAACTTACTAAAGTAAAAGACGAGCTCGATCGCACCAAAAACGAACTCACCATCCTCTACGAGATCTCCAACGCCATGCGGACCACCCTCAAACTCGAAGAGATCCTTTATATCATTGTTACCGGGGTCACCGCCCATATCGGTTTAGGATTCAACCGGGCATTACTCTTTCTCGTCAATGAAAAAGAAAACCTTATCGAAGGCAAGATGGCTATCGGGCCGGAAAGCGGAGAAGAAGCAAACAGTATCTGGAAATATATCGAACAGGAAAAGATGGACCTCGACGACCTCATCAACGCCTATAAATCCAGCCACCCTGCCCCGGAGACCGGTTTTAACCGGCAAATGAAACAACTCCGGTTTTCTTTAAATGACCAGAAAGAACGGCTTTTGACCATGGCGGTACTAGAAGGAATGCCCCTGCATCTGACCAAAGAATCCATTCAAAGCTATAAACAAGACCCCATTATCCAATTATTGAATACCGACGAACTTGTGGTCGTGCCTCTCAGAGCGAAAGATAAAATAAACGGCATTATCCTTGCCGACAACTGTATTACCAAGAAACCCATCACCAAAGATAACCTCAGGATGCTTATTATGCTTTCAAACCAGGCGGGACTGGCGATCGAGAATTCCCAACTCTATGAAAAAGCAGTCATCCGCGCCCACTCTGATTCCCTGACAGAGCTCTGGAACCACGGCTACTTCCAATACCTGCTGGGGGTGGAAACAGAAAAAGCAAAAGCGACTACGATTCCTTTTAGCCTTATCATGGTCGATATCGATGATTTCAAGATCTACAATGATATGCTGGGACACCAGGCAGGAGACCTGATCTTAAAAGAATTAGCTTCTCTGCTTAAGAACCAATCACGAAAAATGGACCATGTCTGCCGATACGGAGGAGAAGAATTTACCATTATCCTGCCGCAGACAGACAAAAAAGAAGCCTTTTTCATTGCGGAACGCCTGCGTGAGAATATTGAGAAATACCCCTTTACCCATCGTGAAATGCTGCCGAAAAAGAACCTTACTGCCAGTATCGGCCTCGCAACCTTCCCTGAAAACGGGGAGAGCGCCCCTGAAGTCCTTGCCTATTCCGATAAAGCCCTCTACGAAGCCAAGAAAAAAGGCAAGAATAATACCTGCGGAGAGCTCTCATCTCCTCCAAAAACATAAATATTGTCACAAGTCGCAGGTCGCAAGACACACCTACTCCAGCTTCAGTAAAGTCAAAAGGAAAAAGCCAAAAGGAAAAAGTAAAGGACGCTCCCCTACTTTTAACTTTTGGCTTTTAATTTACTTTTGCCTTTTTGCTTTTGACTTTTTACTTTCTTTACGCCACCACTGCTTCCTTATTCTCTTCCTTGACTGCCGCAGCCTTATCTGCGGCAAACTTTACCGAAACGATCCGTGAAATACCGCTCTCGATCATCGTGATCCCATACATAACATTAGCGTTGGCGATCGTGCGCTTATTATGCGTAATGACAATAAACTGCGAAGTATTGGTGAATTCCTGGAAAAGCCGGCTGAAACGGTCGACATTAGCCTCATCGAGGGCGGCATCGATCTCGTCTAAGATACAAAATGGAGCCGGCTTCACTTTAAATATTGCGAATATAAGCGCTATTGCCGACATGGATTTCTCGCCGCCTGAAAGTAAAAGCACATTCTGCAGCTTCTTTCCCGGAGGACGGCAGATTATCTCGATACCGGATTCCAAAGGATCCTGTTCATCGACCAAATAGACTTTCGCGTCCCCGCCGTTAAAAAGCAGCCGGAAATAATTCCGGAATTCCTCTGCAACTTTTTCAAAGGTTTCCAGGAACATTTTACGGGTCGTACGGTTGATCTTGTGGATCGCGTCCTGGATCGAAGCCTTTGCAGCGGTAAGGTCGCTGTGCTGCTGGGTCAAGAAATCGTAGCGTTTCTTCAATTCATCATATTCCTCAATAGCGACCAGATTCACTGTCCCGTATGAATCTATTTTCGATTTTAAAGCATCGATCTCCTGGCCAAGCACGATCTCATCGATCTGCTCATCAACGACCTGCGGCTGGTCCTCCACAGGCGCTTGTTCCTGAAGAAGACCTTCCGGAGGCGCCACAAGAGCTTCCTGCGGCACTGAAGGCGACGCGGAGACAGGCTCTGCTTTTTTCTCTTCGGTGACGGCCGTATCCAGGTCGATCTTATAAACCTGGAGAAGCCGTTCCTTGATACTCATATATTTAAAATCAAAATCCTTCTCCTCCATCTGCAAGGCGTACAATTTATCTTTCAAAACATCGATCCTCTTACGCTGGTTTTCGATTGTCCCCGATAACTGACGGACACTTCCGGAAATCTCCTCGAACCGGTTCTCCTCTTCTTCTAAAGAACTGCGGCGGGCCTCACAATCACTTTTCCCCTGCGCTATTTTCTCGGCTAAAGAGGCACTTTCCGACTCAAGGCCGTTTTTTCGGTTGAGGTTATCCTGGGCCTGTTTTTCCAGATTAAGAAGATCTTCTTTATTTTGATTATACGCATCCTCCAGGAGCTTCAGTGTATTGTCTTCGGTACCTAAACGCTTGAATAAAGCTTCAAGCTCTGTTTTTGTCTTAGTTATCACCACCACGATCTCTTCCTTGACCGCGACATTGGCGTTGACCTTTTCCTGATGGCTATGGATCAGGAACTCCTGCTCTTTTTGCAGATTATCCAATTCGGCAAAATGCGCCTCAAAAGAAGCCAGTTTTTCATCAAGGCTTACGAGCTCACTTTGCACATCGGACAATTCCAAAGCAATGATCTCTTCTTCTTCTTTGACTTTATTGAATTGCTCTAATGCCGCCTGATGAAACGTCTTCTTATTGCCCAAAGCTAATTCCTGTTCCTGGGACCTTTCCTCAAATTCCCTGATAGAAGCGGCTAGGTCTTGCGTATGTTTTTCTTTGGCTGACTTTTCATTACGCAGCTCTACCAGCCTCTCTTCTATCTGAGCGATTCTTTCACTTACCCGCTGAGCATCGAGATCTATCGGCTTAGCCTCGCCTGCCAGCTTAAAGCGCGTATTCTGCTGTTGCCCCTCAGGAGACAGATCATTCGAATAATCTTTAACCTTGATCACCAACCCGGTGATTCTTTCTAACGGCATCTGATCCAGGTAGATCTCGGCATTAAGCGAGGTATCGATGCTTTCGTATTGGGTCTTAAGCTTCTCAAGAAATTCCTTATGCGACTGGAGCGCCGATTTCTGGCGTTCCAGGTTTTCCAGATCCGCATGCAGCTGCGCCAAAGAAGTTTTTTCCTGGGCCAACGCTTCGCTTAACTGCGCCACCTGCAAGCTCAAAGCAGCTAACGCTTCCTGGACATGATTTAATTCTACATCCAGGCTGTTTAAATTCCCTTCAATGAGAGAGCGCTCTTCAGAGACTTTTGCTTTTTCGATATCAAGCCGTTTTGAACGCGCAAGCACGACCTGTTTCTTGGAAGTGACCTCGACAATATCGTTCTTGGCGAGGCTGACCTTAGCTGCCAGGTCCATGATCGAGGCCTTAGCCTGAGCGATCACTTCTAAAGCCGACTGAGTGGAAACGATCAAGTCATTAAATTGCGCCTCTTTCTCTTTCAATAAGATCGATTTTTCCTCATATTGAGTGCGGATAGTCAACTCTTCTTCTTTGAGCCTGCTTAACTTCTCTTCGTCCTGCAAAAGCCTCACTCTGGTCTGCTCAAGCTGGGTTTCCAAATACGCTTTTGCCTTTCCCAACTCTTTAATCCGCTCCTGATTAAAGGCTATATGTTGTTCATCATGCGACAGGCTGTTTTCTAATGATAAGACCTGGTTTTTAATTGCCGCGATCTTATTCTCCAGCTCACGGGCCTCGTGATTACGCGCTTGGATCGCCCCTTCAGACTCCTGGATCGACTGATGCAATGCCTCTTCTTCGCTCTTTAAGGAATCAAGCCGGGACAAAAGTTCATCGCGTTCTTTATTGAGCTTCTTTTTCTGGCAAAGCGCCCGCTTTATTTCTTTGGCCTTTAATATTTCAAAGGCTTCTTTATATTTACGCGCCTTATTTGCCTGGCGTTCCAGGTAGCCGATGGAACGCTTTACTTCGGAAATAATATCATTAACACGAAGCAGGTTCTGCTCGGTCTCTTCGAGCCTGCGCAAGGCTTCTTTCTTTTGCACCTTGTAACGGGTGATACCCGCGGCCTCATCAAAGACCATCCGGCGGTCTTCCGGACGCGAACTTAATACGAGGTCGATCTTGCCCTGCGCGATCAAGGAATAACTTTCAGCCCCGATTCCGGTTCCCATCAAAAGGTCTAAAACATCTTTCAGGCGCGCGGTCGATTTATTTAAAAGGTATTCGCTCTCTCCCGACCTGAAGATCCTGCGGGTGATGACCACTTCGCTGTGCTCAACCGGAAAGAATTTATTGCCATTATCGAATGTCAGGCTTACCTCAGCCATGCCCAGCGGCGGTTTGGAATCTGTCCCGTTAAAAATAACGTCTTCCATCTGCGAACCGCGCAGCGACTTGACCGACTGCTCGCCTAATACCCAGCGGATAGAATCAAAGATATTGGACTTTCCGCATCCATTCGGGCCGACAATAGCGGTTACCCCCGGCTCGAAATTGAGCGTGGTCTTTTCCATGAATGACTTAAACCCGACAAGCTCTAATTTTTTAAAATACATGGCCCTGCTCCTTTCATATCCAGTATATAGTATATCGATATGAAAATTTTGTAAAGTTTAATTTCCATAATCTTTTTAGCCTGTTTCAATAACTTTTTTCTCTAAAACCTCGTTAGAAACCGGTTTCGTCAGTATCTCCCGCGCGCCTGCTGCCAGGCCCCGTATTTCAATATCCTTTTCGAGAAGCCCGGTGACCAGATAGACGATTATCCCGGGATTGGACTTCTTAGCCTGTTCAAGGATATCAAGCCCGGCAGTATCCGTATCAAGCCGCACATCGCAAAACACGATATCGGGAGATTCCCGCGTTATCTTTTCCATGGCCTCAGCGACATTGATCGCGGTCAATACTTCATACTTACGGCGGCTCAAAAACGCCTTCTGAAAATCGATAATATCCGGCTCATCATCAACGATCAATATCTTTTTAGTCATCAATATCCTCCCCTTAAATCTTGGTAATAGTAAAATAATAAATATCGTTGAATGCGTCGCTCTCAACGCTCAAAGAAAACTTCTTGATCCCTGAATCATAGAACAAATGCACCACTTCATCTTTGCTGCGCTCCACGAACTTCCAATTGCAGAACCAATCCGGCGACAGCGGAGGAAACGTCTTTTCTTTATTTTTATGGGTAAGCACCAATTTACCCTTTTCCTTCAAACAGGCATAAAAATACTCAACGAACGTCTTTAACGCCTTATCGGGAAGATAATCGATAAACCCCAGGCTGTAAATAAAATCCTGTTTCTCGAACAGGTTCGGTTCCCCGGCATGAATAAGCTGTTTGATCTCGTGATGAATAAAATTGATCTTCGCGGACAAAAGGGCGCCTTTGAGAGCCTGCTTTGAGAACTCCAGCGCTTGAGGATCCGCATCCAAACAGCTCAAAGAAACATTTTTCCCGGGAAATATGTCCAAGGGCAGTTCCCTGAGTTCCCGGCAGGAACCGCAGGCAATATTCAGTATTTTGATGTCCGAGCCGAGAGGCGTATTACGGATCTCATTTTGAATGATCTCGCGAAGCTTATCTTTACGGTAACGGACGGCAACCGCGTAGGGGCTGCTCAAAAAATATTTATCAAAACACAAAGCAATACCGCCGCAGGCAATCGGCACGTTATCGTATATAGTTTCCAACATTTCATAATCGCCGGGATACCCCCGCGACTGCTCAAAAGCTTTTTTGAGGATCGGGCTTTTATACGCCCAGGTCCCGACCAAGAACCTAAAAAGGTCCTTGTTCTTTCCGGTAATACTTTCATTCTCAATGATCTCTTCCAAACAATACCCTTTAAGCAGGATCTGATTATTCAAGTGGGTAAATGACGCCTCTATTTCGGGGGAATACGCCTCTTGCTTTGCCAGTCGCGCGATGAGCCTGCCGATCTCATTGGTGTATTCCAGTATATCCTTTAAAAAGAAGCGCGTTATATCTTCCTTGGTTTTCTCATCGCTTACTTCATCCAGGAGGCTCTTGATCTGGGTCTTGATCAATGCTTTCCTCAGGGCTGCTTTTTGCGTTTCTTCCAGCGCAACGAACTCCACGCCATACGAAGAACATCCGGAAAGAATATCGCGCTGCCAGACCAGGCGCGCGTCGGCTTTAAATTCTAATTCCTTGCCGGGGAATTGGACACGCAGCGTGAGGCGGGGGCTGGAAATTGTTTCCGTCGCATTAAAACTTAAACCCCCTTCGCTTATATTCGTTGCATCAGCCGAAAGCTGATTGGCAACGCTCAATTTCAAAGCTGTCTTAACGCGAGGGTGCGACCTTTTCTCTTCCCTATTCTTATTCACAAGCTACCCTCCCCTTTTAATCAAGGATCTTATGCACGGTATCAAGAAATTTACGGTTATCAAACGGCTTATAAATATACTCTTTCACTTTTAGCTTCATAGCAGCTTCATATTTATCTATATCAGCGTATCCGGTGATCATGATCTCAGGGATCGCCTTCTTACCCGCGAGCTTACGGTATTCGCGGATCTTTTTTATCATTTCAACTCCATCCATACCCGGCATCCTGACATCAGTAATGATCAGGCCAAAATCATCTTTTTTGATCACATCCAGCGCGTCTTCCCCGCTTTCAGCGATCTCCGCGTTAAACCCGTTTTTTTGCAGTAATTTCACAAGCGTCTTTGAGACCAACGGTTCGTCATCAACGATCAATATCTTCTTGCTCACGATTCGCTCCTCTGCCTGACTGGTAAATGAATAATGAATTCCGTCCCTTCCCCATACTCCGAGTTTAAAAATACTTCCCCCTGGTGCGCGGTTATGATCTTCTGTATCACGAACAACCCTAACCCCGTCCCCTTGCTCGCCGTCGCCTTGGTCGTGAAAAACGGCACGAACATCTTCTTTTTTGTCTCTTCACTTATCCCCGTGCCGTTATCCTTGATCGTAATGGTAATGCGGGAGTCATGCGATGACATCCTGACATTGATCACTCCCTTATACCCTGAAGATGCTTTTTGATTGGATTTATTCTTGACAGCATCCAACGCATTATCAAGCAGGTTAAAAAAAACATCCTGCAGTAAAACAAAATCTCCTTCTATCTGCGGCAGGTCAGAAGGGATATCCTGCACGATGGTATCCGCCGGGAACGCCGTCTTGATACGCACCATCTCTATAGCGCTGGCCAAAGGCTCTCTCAGGTCAAACTGTTTGGCCTCTTTTTTCATCCGGTCAGGCTGGGAGAAATTCAGAAAATCATTCACGATCTTTCCCCCGTGCTTGGCATTCTCTTCGATACGGCCTAAAGCGTATTTCACCTGGCCGAGGTATTCCTTTATTTCAGCGGAACATCCGTCGCTATTGATAAAATTCTGCGAATCTATGGTATTTGAGGTCGCCAGCATGATGGAATGAAAACGGTTATTGATCTGATGCGACATCCCTCCTGCCATCGCACCCATCGACGCCATGCGCTCCGTCGCGAAAAGCTGCGCCTGTGTCTTCTGGAACTCTTCCAAAAACTCCGTATTCTCTATCGCCAATGCCGCCTGGTTCGCCAATATCTCGAATACATGGATGTCATCCTGTGTGTACATTGCACCGGTAGATTTCGGGCCTAAAAGCAAAAAACCCAGCAGTTTTCTTTTAACAAAAGAAGGGATTATCAGGCCGTTTTTGAGGCGGAACTCTTTTCCCGCATCCGCAGGCAATTCCTCCGCGAAGACCGGCCGGTGTTTTCCTGTTAGAAATTCAACAAAAGCTGAAGATAAAAGGATCTCCCGCGGCATATCCGGGAAAAAACCAAGTGTGGTGTAAGGAGATTTCTGCACTAATTTATTTTGCGCGGGATCCAAAAGATAAATACAGGCAAAATTGACTTTCACCACTTTCGAGACACGCCAGACGATCTGCCTGACCAGCCGGTCCAGGTCTTTTACCAGGGTCATGGTTGAAGACAACCGGTATAAAGCCTCCTGGTAACGCTTTTGCTGCCGTAAAAGAACATCCTCTGCCCTATGGCGAAGATAGTTATAGATGAATGGAGCCAGGCTGGAGAACACTGCCATGATCGAAATAGGCAGGATCCAAAGCCCCATGCCCAAAACCTTGAAACCAACCCAAAACGGAACTCCAAGCACTAAAGCATAAACAATAATTAAGATTCCCGCCCGAGTTAATGCAATATTGATATCCATGAGGCGGTATTTAAGGATCGAATAGGTAAGCGTCACCATACAAGCCACAATCAAAAGATCATGGGGGAAGAATTCAGGTAAACCCAAAGAAGTGGAGAAATGAATCACTCCTCCGAAAAATGCAAGCAGAAAACCTACGAATACATACTGTAATTGATTTCTTATTGAACCGCTTGATTCTCTTATGCCGAGGTAAAATCTATAAAAACAATATAAACACACAACTCCAAAATAAAGAATGAATATGATATATAAAACACCACCTTCTATAGAAAAGTACTCATCGGCTTTACGAACATTTTTGATAAAGAAAGGTGAAAACAAAAAAGGCAGAAATATTAAAATAGATGCGGCAAAAGAAAGTTTAATTAATTTCCGTTCTTGAGGAGCTTTTTGGGAATCTAAAATCGTTAATCCAAATTTTAAGAACGTAGGGGCGGCAAAGAGCGCGGCGACATAAACAAGGCGAGAAAAAAATAAGGCCTGAGTAGGCCAGCCTACCCAGGCAAAAAAAGGAAAAAGAC
>CAZPNW010000183.1:0-9311 GCA_964588175.1 uncultured Planctomycetales bacterium | reverse complement strand
AGGAGATCGGTAAAGATATATCAAGACCCGGTCTTGGTTTGAAGTTAAAAACTACCCGTTAAGACCGGGTCTTTTTATGCCTTGTGGATGTAAAAAGACCGGGACTTAGGAGATCGGTAAAGATATATCAAGACCCGGTCTTGGTTTGAAGTTAAAAACTACCCGTTAAGACCGGGTCTTTTTATGCCTTGTGGATGTAAAAATACCGGGACTTAGGAGATCGGTAAGGATATATAAAGTCCCGGTCTTAAGATGGATACTTAAGGGGCTTGAGTTGTAGTTTATTTTTTTCTTTGAGAACATGCCCCAGAGCGTTACAATATTGGTATGTCAAAATATGGGATGGTACTGATTCTATCGGGGTTGTTTCCTTTTTTGTTAAGTTTTTACCCACCGCTTAAATTCTACAAAAATATCCGCAGCCTTTGCTTGAGTATTACGGCGATCGTATTTATTTTCGGTGTTTGGGATATTGTTGCCACAGCCCGCAACCATTGGTATTTTAATCCTGAGGGGGTAGGGAGAATGTATATTTTTAACCTGCCGCTTGAAGAAGCCCTTTTCTTTGTCGTTATTCCTTTTTGCTGCATTTTTACCTGGGAAGCGATCATGTATATAAAAAGAAGGTACTCATGAAAGAATATACCCTGATAGCGGCTCTGGCTGTAGTATTTACTGTTTTTTTTGACTCGATCAGCGGGATCTGCCTGTTGAGGAGGAAAATATTTTATCTCTATATTTTTGTTATTTTTTGCTTTAAGTTGTTTGTTAACGGTTATTTGACGGGCAAGGATATCGTTATGTATAATCCCCGTTATTTCTTGGGTTTTCGTTTAGGAAGTATTCCTTTGGAAGATTTTCTCTTCGGTTTTAGCATGATCACAATGACGATCATCTTCTGGGAAATGTTTAAGGTCAAAGAACGTTGAAAAACTCTTCCCCCTCACGGTGGATCCCCGCTTAAAGCATGCGGGGATGACTATTGAGGTGCATGCGGGTATGACATGTAGCCCGGGCTACTAAGCTTTCTAAACCTTCCGTCATCCTGAGTCTCTTACTAGAAGACTTAATCGTCATCCTGAGTCTCTTACTTATCTATAAGGAAGGATCTTTTAGATAATTAGATTCTTCGTAAATAGCCTACGGCTTAGCCTCAGAATGACCCGAAACATGTCATGCCCGCGAGTTCAACTCGGCTCTAAGCGGGCATCTAGAAATGTCCGACACTAAGCTTTATAAATAATCCTTATAATTTTTACTAAACGTTGTATAATATAAGAGTTTTATTACTTTAACAATAAGTGTTAAGGAATTGTACATGCAAGACGATAAGATAATAAGAGGAAATAAGAGTGCCTTCGGGCATATCTTTCGGGCTTTACGCTACCGTAATTTCCGGCTGTTTTTTTTTGGGCAGGGTGTTTCACTGGTGGGGACCTGGATACAGTATACGGCAATGAGTTGGTTGGTGTATCGGCTTACTCATTCAGCATTTATGCTTGGAGTTGTCGGGTTTGCCAGTCAGATCCCGTCGTTTTTATTCTCCGCGTTTGCCGGGGTGATGGTAGACCGTTGGAACCGCCACCGTGTGCTTGTCATTACGCAGTCGCTTTCAATGGCCCAGGCGTTGATATTGGCAGTGCTTACGTTACGGGGAAATATCGCGGTATGGCATATAATCGTGCTGGGAGTATTTATCGGCTGCGTTAATGCTGTCGATGTCCCGAACCGGCAGAGTTTTATTATTGACATGGTTGAACGAAAAGACAATTTGGGCAATGCTATTGCCTTGAATTCTTTTATGTTCAATATCGCTAAACTTATCGGCCCGTCGATCGCCGGGATCTTGATCGTCGTTCTCGGGGAAGGAATTTGTTTTTTGCTCAATGGGATCAGCTTTTTGTTCGTCATAGTTTCTCTGTTGTTTATGCGCGTGGAAAAACATCAGAAAAGAGAAAATGCCCATCTTTTAGCAGGGCTTAAAGAAGGCTTCGCGTATGCATACGGCTTCGCTCCGATACGGTACTTATTGATGCTTTTAGCAGTTATGAGTTTAATGGGAATGTCCTCTATGGTCTTAATGCCTGTATTTGTCCGGGATATTTTAAGGGGCGGGCCGGGGACGTTAGGTTTTCTGTTGGCAAGCGGCGGAGTGGGAGCGTTGATCGCGACCGTATATTTGGCGTCGCGAAAAGATACCCTCGCTCTGGGTAATATTATCCCGGTGTCGGCGTTTATTTTCGCTTTGGGTATCATCGGGTTTGCTTTTTCTCACTCGGTGAATCTTTCAGCGGCGTTACTCTTTGTTTGCGGGTTCGGCAGTATGGTGAACATGGCCGCGAGCAATACTATTTTGCAGACGATCGTTGAAGACGATAAGCGCGGGAGAGTCATGAGTATTTATACTATGGCGTTCATCGGGATGGCTCCTCTGGGGAGCCTTATCGCGGGAGTTCTCGCCAGTAAGATCGGAGCTCCCCATACGGTTATTATCGGAGGTTTGAGCTGTGTTGTCGCGGCAGTCTTGTTCTCCAGGAAGGTCCCGGCATTAAAGAAGAATGTGCATCTGCTTTATCAGAAGATCGGTGTTGTTTCTAAAGGCGGTTTAATTGAGGTGTGAACTATTACTAGAGGAGGTTTTCAATGTCGGTCGAGCATCATCCGTTGAAGCATTATAAAAAAAGGCGTAAAGAAGACAGGAGCATCGCTTATTTTTCCATGGAAGTCGGCATCGATGCCCGGATACCGACATACAGCGGCGGTTTAGGCGTTTTAGCCGGTGATACGATCCGTTCATGCGCTGACCTGAATGTCCCGCTTGTGGCGGTCACTTTGTTTTACAAAAAAGGGTATTTTTATCAAAAACTCGATCCTGATGGACAGCAGCATGAGCTGCCGTTTGAATGGAACGCTAAAGATTTCTTGACGCTTCTTCCCGAAAAAGTGAGCGTCACTATTGAAGGCAGGACCGTGTATGTGCAGGCATGGGTATATAATGTCCCTGGAATAAGCGGGTATTTTACTCCGATCTTATTTCTTGATACGGATATTGAGCTTAATAGCGAGTATGACCGTAGTTTAACCTATTATCTTTACGGGGAAGATGAGCGCTACCGCCTCTGCCAGGAGGCTATTCTTGGTATAGGGGGGGTGCGCATGCTGCGCGAATTAGGGTTTAACCATATTTCCCGGTATCACATGAATGAGGGGCACGCGAGCTTCTTGACCCTGGAACTTTTAAATGAGCGCAGGTCCAATTATGAGCAGCGCTGGGATGTCGAGGGAGTGAGGAAAATGTGCGTTTTTACGACCCATACGCCGGTCCCCGCAGGCCATGACCAGTTTTCATATGAGCTGGTCAGGAAGGTTATGGGAGAAATTGTCCCGTTCCCCTTCCTGCAGGAGTTGGCAGGCGCGGAAAAACTTAATATGACGCTTTTGGCTCTCAATTTGAGCCATTATGTCAATGGAGTCGAAAAAGAGCACGGGAAAGTCTCCCGAGAAATGTTCCCCGGATACTCGATCGATTCGATCACTAACGGTATCCATTCCACCATGTGGGTCTGCGACAGTTTTAAGAAGCTTTTTGATAAATATATTTCAGGGTGGCGCAATGATCCGTTCAGCCTCAGGTACGCTTTGAGCATCCCCCGGGAAGAGGCCTGGAGCGCCCATCAGGAAGCTAAAAAATTATTGATCGACCATTTGAACGCGAAAAAAGGCGCGGGTATGGATTATGACACTTTGACTATCGGTTTCGCGCGCCGGGCGACAGCTTATAAACGGGCTGATCTGATCTTTAGTGACCCGGAAAGGCTGCTTGCGATAACGGGAAACGCGGGCAAGATACAGCTTGTTTTTGCCGGTAAGGCGCATCCGCGCGATTGGGCGGGAAAAGAATTGATCAAAAAGATCGTTTCCGCAGCCGGGCGAATGAAGGACCAAATTAAGATCGTTTATGTGGATAATTACGATATTGAGATGGGCAAGATGATCACCTCCGGGGTCGACCTGTGGTTGAACACTCCCCGCCGGCCGCAGGAGGCTTCAGGCACATCAGGCATGAAAGCCGCTCATAACGGTGTGCCGTCGTTCAGTATTTTAGACGGATGGTGGATAGAGGGGTGCATTGAGAATATTACCGGTTGGTCTATCGGGACGGTGCATGATATCGATAACAGCGAGCCTCATGACGCGCAAAGCCTGTATGATAAGTTAGAGAAAGTGATCATTCCTGTTTTTTATAATAACCGCCAGCAATGGATAGATGTGATGCGTAATTCCATAGCTATTAACGCTTCATTCTTCAATACGCATCGTATGGTGCAGCAATACGTGTTGAACGCGTATTTGTATTAAGGATTGTTTTTAGTTTTTCATTGAGCGCTGGCTTTTAAAGTGTTAAAATGACTCAAAAGAGCAGGGTATATGAACAGTTTTAATCAGGGGCATGGGATGAAAGACGTTTTGTGTTTGATCCTCGGGGGAGGGCGGGGGACCAGGTTGTACCCGCTTACGAAATACCGGGCAAAGCCTGCTGTCCCGATCGCCGGGAAATACCGGCTGATCGATATTCCTATCAGTAATTGTTTAAATTCCGGTTTTAAAAAAATATCGATCCTGACCCAGTTCAATTCCGAATCGTTGAATAAGCATATTTCCCGCGCCTATAAGCTTGATTTTTTCTCGGGTGGCTTTGTTGAGATCATTGCCGCTGACCAGTCAATGGAACATGTCGATTGGTTCCAGGGTTCGGCTGACGCGGTGCGTAAATGTTTGAAGCATTTTAATGATTCACGGATCAAATACATTATAATTTTGTCCGGAGACCAGTTATACCGCATGAACCTCCTGGATTTCGTTATTTTCCATATTGAGAAGAATTCTGATATTACCGTGGCCTGTAATACAGTCGATCTGGCGGAGACGCATGATCTAGGCATTATGGGGATCAATGAAGATTGCCGGATCAAGCATTTCATCGAGAAGCCGAAATCAAAGCGCGATATCGATACGTTGGCATTTGAAATTGACGGCAGGCAGAAATTCCTCGCGTCGATGGGGATCTATGTTTTTACTAAAGAGGTTTTGTTCGATCTTCTTACCGGCAGCTCAAAAGTCGATTTTGGAAGGGAGATCATACCTGACGCTTTGGAAACTAAGCGTACGCACGCGTATATCTATAAAGGGTATTGGAAAGATATCGGTTCCATCAAGTCTTTTTATGAGGAGAACCTGGCTTTTACCGATTTAAAGCCTCCTTTAGACCTCTTTGACGAAAACTGGGAGTTTTTTACCCGTCCCCGGTACTTACCCTTATCAAAGATCATTAAAAGCCAGATAGAGATGTCTAATATCGCTGAAGGGGCGCTTATTGAAGAATCAAAGATATTCCATTCCATAATCGGTTTGCGCAGTAAAATAGGCTCAAATTCTATTATTGAGGATTCTATTGTGATGGGTTCTGATTATTATGAAGCTGGCTCATCCGGGGCTCCCGAGGTGTCCTCCTTTCTCCCCCTGGGGATCGGGAAGAATTGCCATATCAAAAAGACGATCGTTGATAAGAATGTCAGGATAGGAGATAATGTCAAAATAGTCAATAAGAATAACACTCTTGAGCTTGAAAATAAATATTGCGTTATTCGCAATGGCATCGTTATTATCCCTAAGAATACGGCCATTCCTCCCGGGACCGTTATTTGATCCTCTATGCTTAAAAAACACCTGTATATATATTTCTTAACCGCGGCGGCGCTGGTTTTAAGTTCCTGCGCGCGCGCGCCTGTGCGGGGGCCGGGAGTCTATCCCTCGGGAGAAGTTTTTCCTCCCCAGACCGCCCATGTAATGCGGCAGAATATATGCCATATTGTCGGGCCGGGTGAAACTATTTGGCGTATTAGCAAGATGTATGATGTTGATATGCGTGCTTTGATGCGTAAAAACAATCTTAAGCATCCGACCGATCTCAAAATGGGCCAGCAGATCATGGTGCCGGCTGCCGCGCCGGTCAGGCCGGTAATACCGCTTTATAATTCCGCGCAATGGAAATATATCATCGTTCACCATAGCGCCACTGATGAAGGGAACGCCTTATCGTTATTCGACCTGCATTTGAAACGCGGGTTTACTTCGGGGCTGGGATATCACTTTGTTATCGCCAACGGTTCCTGCGGCAAGATAGACGGGCAGATCGAAGCGTCTCCCCGGTGGATCAAACAGATGGATGGGGCGCATTGTAAAGCTTCGGGTATGAATCATCAAGGGATAGGGGTCTGCCTGGTAGGCAACTTCAGTAAAGAACTTGTTCCGGAAAAGCAGTTGGATTCATTGGTTTATTTGGTCAATGTTTTAAGAAAACAGTATAAGATCCCGTATGAAAATATATTGGGCCATGGACAGGTCCCGGATGCAAGGACAGAGTGCCCGGGAACACGATTCCCCTGGGATGAATTCCACAGCAGGCTCAGAGCTTCCGAGTAAAGTTATGGGGGTAATATAGTTGCGTTCTAAGACCTGGTCTTATCGATAATTAAGAGTTGCATGTCAAGACCAGGTCTTACTATTATCGCTATGTTTTTTAAAAAGACCGGGACTTGGGATGTCGTTTAAATATTGATAAGTCCCGGTCTTGAATTGAGCTGATGTGAAGAATAAATTCAAGCGTAAGGGCAGATTTTTCGTTTATATCGTTGAATGCGCTGATGGCACGTATTATACGGGATTTACTCCTGATTTAGAACGCCGTATCAAACTGCATAACAACGGAAAAGGAGCTAAATATACCCGGGATAGGCGCCCGGTGAAGTTGATCTGGAATAAGGAATTTAAGTGTTTTAAAACCGCGTTTTTTCGGGAAAAGCAGGTCAAAGCGCTGAAAAGGAAAGAAAAAGAATCTTTGGTCAATAACCTTCCGGTACGCTTGAGCAAGCGGCGAAGTTTGTGGATAAGACGTAAGAAGAAGGTTATCCGGCGCCATCCAAAACCGTCAAAAAAACGGCGCTTGTTGAAAAATAAGCGTTTAGTGAGAGCACGATAAACGGTATAAAAATAGATGCAGGTAACTACGCATATCCATGCTTTAAAGATCCCTTTCTGTGTCCGTGATCCTTTTGGGCTCATCCTTGAACGATTCGTGTATGTGTATTTGATTTACGGGAAACGTGTTTATCTGATCGACACAGGAGTTGCCTCTGCTGAGCGCGTTATCTTTGACTATCTTAAGAAAACCGGCCGCAAGCCCCACGATATTGCAGGGATCCTGCAAACTCACTCTCATCCTGACCATATCGGGTCAACTAAAATGATCCAAAAGAAGTCCGGATGTATCGTTGCCGCTGAACAGCGCGAGAAATCATGGATTGAAAATATAAAATTGCAGGAGAAAGAACGTCCGGTTCCCGGTTTCAAGGCTCTTGTCGGCGGTTCGTGCGCGGTAACCCGTGTGCTTAAAGATAAAGAGGAAGTGAGCCTTGATGATGATCTTCGCTTAAGGGTGTTGCATACCCCGGGCCATTCTCAAGGTTCTGTTTCTTTCCTCTTCCAGCAGGATAAAGCCCTTTTTACCGGAGACGCAATTCCTTTGGCGGGAGACCTGCCTATTTATGAAGATGTGTTGGATTCCGTAAAATCAATTAAAAAGCTGCAGGCGCTCGCGGATATAGATATTTTGCTTGCTTCCTGGGACCATCCGCGCAGGGGAGAGCGTGTGAAGGAAGTGATGGAAGCGAGTTTGCGCCATTTGCAGCATATCCATGAAGTTGTTATTGCCCTCAGTAAAAAAAATCCTTCGTTTTGCCCCAAAGAACTTACTCTGTTAGTTATGCATGAGTTCGGCCTTCCTAAAACTATTGTAAATCCCCGGATCATCGAGTCTATTGCCGCGCATATGAAAGCCCGTTCCAAGAAGAATATAATTAAAGGTTAGAAATAATCCCCCTGTTTACACCCGGCGCTAATCGGTATTGCGCCGGTGTGCCGCTTGCTGCGGCAGAAAGCGCTTTCAAAAACAATCTCTATTGCCTTGTATTCCTTTACCTATATATGGCATCATTTATGTATACCTTTTTCTGGCATGAGAATATATATCTCTGAACAAAACTGCTAAAAACATGAAACCAAAATTCTTAAGAACAGTAGCGTATATTGTTTGTTTTTTATTTATTTGTGAGCAAACCGGATTTGCGCAGGTAGCTTCATCGATAGATATTGCCAGCCGTATGAGTGTGATAGGTAATTCTTTGATCCAGGGATCTTTCCGCCCGCTTCACCTGCGTTATCTTGCATACATTCCCGGAGAAGACAGCTTTCGATTCCTTTTAGATAAAGGAAGCTTGCGTGACCCTGTTGAACAAGAGTTGTCTGCCGCTTCAAAAAAATTATTCCAATACTTTTTAACCGGAATTTCTCTCCCTAACGATAGCTTTTGGGTCAATTTGAGGCCGGATAAAGAAGAGAGCATTATTGATGTTCGGTTAGCCCAAACCGATGTCGGTAAGGCCATGCTTGAGTCCGACCTGCAGCTGAAAAAAGATACCGCTCGTTTAACTTCACCGGATACTTCGGAAGGAAAGCAGTATTGGGACAGGCTTTATAAACGCGCCGCGGAACTCTACGGCTCTGATACGGTGTCCATCCCTACTTTGACAAGGCCATGGATCGTTCCGGGTGAGATCATTATCCGTGAGACGGGGGATTCCGCCTATATCTATAAAGCAACGCTCAAGGTAATGCTCGAAGAAGATCATCTTAAAGATTCTCAAACCTATGATTTCAGTGATGCTCGCGCCAGGGCCCTTAACGAATATTCCAGCCAGCTTATTCGTGAACTTATTCTCCCGAAGTTGACTCAGGAGATTAATTCTTCAAAAGTATATGCAACCTTACGGCAGGTGTATTATTCTTTGGTCTTGGCGCAGTGGTTTAAAAAGAGGTATGCGGGCGGGCAAAACCAATATTCGAAGCGCATTGATACAGGAGACCTCGCGGGCATTAAATCTGAAGCTCCATGGTCAAAGGCAACTTATTTTAAGGCGTATCAACGCTCTTTTACCGACGGTGAATATAACCTTAAAGAGCCGGTTTACAGCCCTGCGGGACAGTCTATCCGCAGTTATTTCAGCGGAGGAGAAATATTAAAATTCGATATGCCTTCATACGGCCAAACCGGCCCGGTCACGTCCATTCTTTCTCCTCGATCTTCCTCAGCGATACAGTCTAGGGGTTTAGTGAAATTCATGGGCAAGCTGATTGCCGCAGGTATGATAGTTACGGGATTAAGTTGGAGTAGTGCCGACGCCGGTGTCAGTGCC
>CAZPNW010000182.1:0-16485 GCA_964588175.1 uncultured Planctomycetales bacterium | reverse complement strand
CAGTGATGAAACAAATCCTTTCGGGGTCCTGGAGTTCTTGCCGTGGGACCATGAGTGGAACCATAATCTTTATGCCAAAGATAAGGATTTAGAGAAGGTCATTGCGCTGATGAAAGAAGCCGGCGTGGGCTGGGTAAGGATGGATTTTATATGGGGGGATATTGAGCCTAGCTCAGGGGTCTTTAGTTTCGGCAAATACGACCATCTTGTCGAGCTCTTGTCCCGCAACCAGATCAATGTCCTGGGTATCCTGCTTTATAGCGCTGATTGGGCTTCTTCCTGCGGCAAGTGGAATTGCTCTCCCCGTGACAATGCGTTATTCGTTAATTACGCGGTCAAGGTCGTCTCGCGTTATAAAGATAAGGTTAAATACTGGGAAGTCTGGAATGAGCCTGATTCACGCACCTATTGGGAAGACCAGGACGGCCTGAAAGGGTATTGTGCCTTATTGAAAGATGTTTATACCGCGCTCAAAAAAATAGATCCTGATTGCAAGGTCTTGAATGGAGGGTTCGCTAACGGGATCGCGAGTGTAAATCATTTGTATGATAATGGAGCTAAGGATTATTTTGACATTTTGAATATCCATATATTCGAATCGCCCTTGAATGAGGGGGCGGCTAAACGAGTGGCCGCGTATCCTCCTTTGGCGCAAAAAATTATGACCAGGAACGCTGATGGGCATAAAAAGCTTTGGATCACGGAAGCCGGCTGTCCGGGTGTCCCTAAAAAAGCAAAAGTTCCCGGCTGGTGGATGGGGAGGAATCCCGATGAACAAGAGCAGGCAGCCTGGGTGAGGCAGGTATACGCGCAGTTGCTGAAATATAATGTCGTTGATAAGGTCTTTTGGGCTTTTTTCAGGGATACCAGGAAGCATTGGGATACCGGGACCGATTATTTCGGCCTGGTGCGTTGGGATTTTCTTAAGAAGCCTTCATTTAAAGCTTACAAGAAATGTTATCGCGACTGGTTAAGGGGGAGATTATAGTAATATATTACGATAATAGACACAAGTCGCAGGACACATGTCACAAGTAGTCCATAGTCCATGGTCGATAGTCAATAGTCTAAGGGTATCCGGGAATCTGGAAATCAGGGACTAGGGGATTTGGGGAGCAGGGAATCCGGGACGCTAGATACATGTGACTTGAGACTGGGACGCTGGCGCACTGGTGACTGGGGCACAGGATGAGCCGAAAATACTTGTTTTTTAGTAAAATAAGGGTGTATAATATTAGTATAAATAAGCTGGCTTTTCAACTTGGGTTTTGTTCTTCAGGAGGACAGAATGATATAGTCTGACCGTTATCCGATGAGCAAGAGGAATACGGTTTTTAATTTTAGAGGCCCATATATTACAGTGAGGTGAATATGGGAAGAGCTATTGAATGTAAAGGCAATTGCCGGATCTTGGCGGTTGCCTATTTTATTTTACGTTCACCATGAGCAGTTTAAGGAGAGCATGAATCGAGCCGTCGTAACAGTACGCATCGTGGAGAACCTTATCATCGCGTGCGCTTATTTTATAAGTGTTATGGCCGGGGAGTTGTTCTTTTTTTGGTTCGGTGTAACCTTTCCTTTGTGGATGCCGTCCGGAATTATCCTGGCGGCAGTTTTACTGCGGGGAAGGCGCGTTTGGCCGGGAGTTTTTCTGGGGGCTTGTATAAGCAGTATATGGTTATGTTTGTCTATGGATTCGTTTCTTAAATTCATGCCTCTTGCTTTCTTAGGAGCGGCCGCCGGAACGGGGGATGTTTTGGCTGTTCTTGCCGGCGCTTATATAATCCGGGGAACAATAGGCGATAAGGATCCTTTTCGGCGTTCGGAACATATTCTTAAGTTTATTTTTTATGGGGTTCTTGTCAGTGTTGTGATCAGTGTTACTTTTAGGGCCTTTTCTTTGATGATCGCGGGTATTATCCCGGTATCTAGTTTTTCTTATACCTGGTTGAGCTGGTGGCGGCAAAGTTTTCTCGGCGCCCTCATTATTGCTCCGTGTATTATGATGCTTTTAGATAAAACGGAGAAAGACGCTCAGGAACGCACACTTTTTGAAGAAACTGTTTTCCTTTTATTCCTCACGGCGGTTGCCGCGTACTGTTTTCAATTATTTCCTTTTGAACGGTATTTCCGGCTGTCGTTGTTTGCCCTGGCTCCGGTTTTCATATGGGCGGTATTGCGTTTGAATCAGAGTATTATTTTCTTGTCTTTGTTCGAGCTCGCGGTTATCGCATCTGTGGCGACCGCCGGGATCCATGGGCCGTTTGTGCATAGCAATATGAAGGTCAGTATTATTGAAGTTCAGATGTTCCTGGTGGTTGTCGCTGTAACGGTACTTTTATTTGACGGGCTTATCGTTGACCGGGAGCGGATAGAGCGGATCCTGAGGGAAAGCGAAGAAAAGTTCCGCGCCCTTTCTGAAAATAACAGGATCGGTATTGTCCGCTACGATCAGGCGCTGCGCTGTGTATATATCAATACTGCCGGAACTAAAGGGTTCGATCTGCCGGTTGACTGTTTCATCGGCAAGACTGTTCGCGAGCTTTTGGGTGATTGTGATATTGTTGATTTTTGGGAACGCAGTATCAAGAAGGTTTTTGAAACTAAAATGTACTCTGATCTTGAGTATTGCTTTCAAGGAAGCTGGTTCCAGTGGCAGCTTTCTCCGGAATTTGACCGTTGGGGGGCTGTTATCTCGGTGGTCTGCTCAAGTATAGATATATCTGAACGTAAGGCCTCAGAAGAAGCGTTAAAGCGCAGCGAGCAGCGGTTGAAATTGCTGGTAGAGAACTCGCAGGATATCATTGTGATGCAGGATCTGGAGGGTAAATACCTGTATTACAACGGCTCTCCTGTCTATGGGCTTAAAGTCGAAGATGTATTGAATAAGACCCCCTATGATCTGTTCGATACGCTTGTTGCCGCCAAGTTCATGTCGAGTTTAACTCAGGTAGCTGCTGCGGGTAAAGTGATCAGTTTTGAACATGATGTTCTCTGGGCGGGTAAAAGGATGTATTTTATAAATCAGATGTATCCGATCAGGAACGAGTCGGGTGAACTGGTGAGCGTCGGGACCATCTCGCGTAATATTGTTGAATTGAAAGAAGCTGAGGAATCGTTACGGTTAAGCGAAGAGCGGTTCCGGGCCCTGACATCGTTATCGTTCGCGGGTGTCTATCTCACCGACAGCCGGGGAAAATATTTATATGTTAATCAGCGTTGGTCTGAAATGTGCGGGTTGCCGTTTGAAGATGCTTTGGGTGATGGCTGGCTGCAGCGGGTGCATCCTGATGACGTGAGTAACGTTAAAGAGAAATGGGAAAAGATGGTCAGGACCGGCGGGAACTGGTCTTTTGAATACCGGTTCCTTAATGCGCAGGGTACTATCGTCACCGTCATGAGCTACGCAGAAGTCCTCAAGGATGATGCGGGGAATATACTGGGGTATGTCGGCACCAATGTCGATATCTCTGAACGTATTGCCGCTGAAGATAAGATCAAGGCTGCGTTGAAAGAAAAAGAGCTCCTGTTAAAAGAGATACATCACCGGGTAAAGAATAACCTCCAAATAATCTCCAGCCTTTTTAACTTGCAGTCCAGGGGCATTAAAAATAAACAGATCTTAAGCATCTTTCGCGAAAGCAATAACCGGGTTAAGTCCATGGCTCTTTTGCATGAAAAACTCTACAAGACCTATGATCTCGGGAAGATCGCTTTCCGGGACTATGTCGAGAGCCTGGTGACCGACCTCTTCCGTTCCTATAAGGCCGATGGCACGCTTGTCGATTATGCGCTGGAAATAAAAGATATTTTTCTTTCTATTGATAGATCGCTGCCGTGCGGTTTGATCATTAATGAGCTTGTTTCCAATGCCTTAAAATACGCGTTCCCGCAAAAACGTAAAGGTAGGATTACGATAAGCTTTGGCTTGCAGGGAAACGGTGTTTATGAGATGTCCGTCAGTGATGACGGGATCGGGTTCCCCGCAGATATCGAGTTTGAGAATACCGCGTCATTGGGGTTGCAACTGGTTAATTCCCTGGTTGAGCAGATGAACGGTTCGATAAAACTTACGAGAAACGGGGGGACTAATTTTTATATTACATTTCCAAAGTAAAAAAGGGGTTTCTCCTGATACGCTTAACAATAATTTTAAGCTCTTTATGGATAAAGGGGACCGCAAGCATCCTGCGCGTGAGGAGATCTTTGGCGCATTACGTGAAGTAAAAATACTTGTAGAGTGCTGGAAGATAGAATATAATACGTTCAGTCCGGCATAGTGTATTAAATTACCAGCCGCCTGTTCTGAGAGCCGCTTAAGTCAGCATGGTTTTTACAATGAGGGTAGCGTCGAACTGGTAAAAATAAAAACTTTCGCATCATGGAAAATAATAAGTTATTCAAATACGGGGTATTCAGCAAAAACAGGGTTGAGGCATTCAGTGACGGGATCTTCGCGATAGTGGTGACGCTTTTGATCCTGGAAATAAAAGTCCCTCATATAGAGCATGTTGATTCCCCCGGGGAATTATGGAATGCCGGGATCCTGCTTGCCCCGAAGATCGTCAGCTGGGTGGTCAGTTTTCTGACCATCTGCATTGTCTGGGTCAATCATCATCGGATCTTCGAGATGTTTAAGGGGATCAATATTGTCCTGTTCTGGCTTAATGTCCAGGTGCTCTTGTTTGTCTGTTTTGTGCCGTTCCCCACGGCTTTGGCGGGAGATTATCCCCGTAATCCGCTTGCGGTTGCCAGCTACGGGCTGGTGATGGCCTGCGCGGGAGCCGCATTTGTATTGATCAGATTCTATGGATTCAAGCACCAGGAGCTTTTGAAAGAAACGGTGACGCTGCCGGCATATAAAAGAAGCATGTTCCTGGCTTTTATTTTCGGCCCTGTTTTGTATATGGCCGCGGCAGGGATGGCGTTTGTGGATACTTATGTGTCTTTTGCTATGTATTTTCTGATCGCGGGCTATTTTGTGTTCTCATTTGTTTTCTAGAAAGTTAAACGTAAATATCCGGGTTTCCCTCCGCGAATTATTCAGCGAAAGAAGTTACTAGTTCTATTTTTATAAGATCCTTGTCCGCTCAAAGGGTTATTTTAATAGGAACACCCCGATTCTCCCGATTTTAAGAAAGGCGATCCGGATGAGTAAAAAAGCTAAAGAACCATTAATGGGGGTGTTGTTATCTGTAGTGTCACCCGGCCTGGGGCAGATGTATGCCGGCAGGCTGATACGCGGGGTGAGTGCTTTAGTATTGACTATCCTTCCAACGCTGGGTTTGTTGTTTTATTTCCTGCAGCCGGCAATCAAGATCAGCCGGCATTGGTATATCCCTTTCTTTTTTCCGCTCATTTTTTATTGTGCCGCCGCAGCGGATTCTTATATCCAAGTAAGAAAATATAATCTCGCGCGTAAGCTTTCCGCAGATACTCATCCGTTGAGAATGATCATATATATCATCGGTATTCTCTCTTGCCTGGCTATAGTAAATCCGGTTTATTTAGGAAAAGTGTTTATAGAGAATAACCTTATTCGTTCTTTTCCCGCGCCCCCTGATTCAATGGCTCCGGCAATTTACACGAGCGAGCGTGTTTTTGTGGATCTGAGGGGGTATAAGAAGTCCGGCCCGAAGAGAGGGGATGTTTTTATATATAGGTCTCCCGAGAAGCCGGGTGAGGTCTTTATGCACAGGATCGCCGGCCTGCCCGGTGAATCTGTCGAGTTAAAAGAGCATGCTATCTTAATTAACGGCGCGAAGATCAAAGGATCCTGGAATATGAGAATTCGATATTATAACCGGGGGAAGTTCGGGAAAAAGGGTTTAGCGGTAACTGTTCCGCAGGACGCTTACTATATGCTTGGAGATTCCAGCGCAGGCAGTAATGACAGCAGGTTCTGGGGATTTGTTCCGAAAGCCGATTTAATCGGCAGAGTGATCAAGATATATTATCCCTATCATCGTTCTGGAGCTGTCAATGGGGATATTTCTGTAAATTCGAAGTAAATAGGGAAGTTTCTATTCTTTGAAATAATTTTCCGCGTTGTCTTGGGGATGGAAATCTAACTTCTTTTTGGTTTCGCTCAGGTCGAATACATTGCCGGAGTTATTGCTGGTTACAAAAGCCGCCTGAAAAGTCGTCTCTAACTGGAGGGCTTTCTCAAAGGCCTGCACGAGGTCTCGTTTACTGCAGAAAACCGCGCGCATATATTCACTGTCATATATCGCGGGGTTATCTTGCGGGATAGTCCAGCCGATACGTAAAGCTACAAACTGCATCCCTAAATATGACAGATGCCGGCCGAGGCTTTCTCCGAATACCTTTGATTCCCCGTAGAGAGAAAGCGGGCTTGGCGGCATATCAAGTGTAATGCGGCTTTTGGAGTTTCCCTGCAGTATATCTGCAATCGCAGATTCGTGATAAAAGTTTGAACTGGCATAAACGATCTTTTTTACCCCCGCGCGCCGGGCTTCTTCAAAAACATAACTGGTAGCGGCAAAATTATTCCGGTAGGTCACCTGGCGCGGCGCGTCAGGATGGGGGTTTCCCGCTAAATGTATCAGTGAATCCAGGCCGTTAAAAATACCATCCAGCTCTTCTTTTCGCGCGAAGTCAACCTTAAAATACCGGCTGCCGGATGGAGCGGGCGCCTCTTTGAGGTCATACAGGGAAAGGTTGTATTTATCGGCAAGGCCTTTTTGCAGTGTTGAGCCGATGTTCCCTGCCGCTCCGGTGATCCCGATCTTTTTTAATGTGTTATCCATAAAGGATATTCTATAGGAAAATCAAAAACGGTCAAGTATAATTACTTTACAAAAGCCTGTTTTCTTATTATGATGAGTATGCTTAACAATCTTCTGCAATATCAGTCTTATCCTGTGAGGTAAAATATGCCGGCATACGCAGTTATCGATATTAACGTTAAAGACCCTGTCCGTTACGAAGAATATAAAAAGAAAGGCGCGTTAACCTTAGAGCAGTATGGAGGAAAGCCGCTTATTCGCGGCGGCGCGGTAGAAGTGATTGAAGGGAAATGGTCCCCCCAGCGCATGGTGATCATTGAATTTAAAGATATGGAGGCGCTCAAGCGCTGGTGGTTTTCGCCGGAATATTGCGAAGCTAAAAAGCTGCGCCACGGCGCGGCTGAAGCGAATGTGGTCTTTGTTGAAGGTTTAAAATAAGATAAATCCTTATGATACGTACCCGATCGAGGAGTTTGGCAGGCCTTTTAATTATTTTTATGATCTTCTTGTTTTCCGGCACTACATCTGCCGAAGAATCCTCCCTTAAAAAAATATCCTTTATCCTTCTCTGGAAGGCGCAGGCCCAGTTTGCCGGTTATTATGTCGCTTATGATAAAGGGATCTTCAGAAAATACGGTTTAGACGTCACCATTTTAGAGGGCGGCCCGGATCACCCGCCGATCGAGCAATTAAAGAACAAAAAAGCTGATTTTGGGATCAGTTGGCTTTCCTCGGCAATACAAGGGCGCTCTCGAGGGGTAAAGCTGGTAAACATCGGGCAGGTGTCCCAGCGTTCGGCGCTCTTATTGGTAGCAAAAAGATCCGGCGGTATCCTGAAGCCCGGGGATATGCAGGGCAAAAAGGTAAGCCTTTGGGAGGGTGACCTGCAATTGCAGCCTAAGGCATTTTTCCGTAAGTACAAGCTTAACCCGGAAATTATTCCGCAGTCCTATACCGTTAACCTTTTTTTAAGGGGAGGCGTGGATGTGGTTTCCGCGATGTGGTATAACGAATACAAAACTATTCTTAATTCCGGCCTCGACCCGGATGAGTTAACCACATTTTTCTTAAGTGATCATGGCCTTAATTTCCCGGAAGACGGCATCTATGCGCTTGAGGAGACAGTTGAAAAAGACCCTCAGGCGGCAGCGGCTTTTGCAAAGGCCTGCTTTGAAGGATGGGCCTATGCTTTTGAACATCCCGACGAAGCATTGGATATCGTTTTAAAATACATGCGGCAGGCGCATGTTCCGGCAAACCGCCTCCATCAGCAGTGGATGCTTTCCAGGATGAAAGACCTCATATGCCCTCCTGATACCGGCTGCAGCCCGGGTGAACTCAATAAAGACGATTACGAACGTGTCGTAAAAGAGCTCATGAGCAACGATTTAATCGAAGCAGCTCCTGGTTTTAAAGAATTCTATCAAACATTTTACAAACAATGATGAGAAATAAAAGCCTTGCCTTTAAGTTCATCCTTTTTCTCTCGGGGAGCAGCGCGCTTATTTTTTTCCTGATCATCGGTTTAAATTACCGGTTTTCCAAGGATATTATCATGGATAATATTAGAGAGAACGCTGAGAATGTTACGCTGCGCGCCGTCAATAAAATTGAGACCATTTTAGCTTCGGTTAAGAAGATCCCGGAAAATATGGCTTTTTCCCTGGAAGAAGGTAATTTGAGCAAAGAAGAGGTCGTCGGCCTTCTGAAAATGGTAGTAAGCAATAATGAAGAGATATATGGAGCCGGAATAGCATTTGAGCCGTATGCCTTTGACGCTCACTCGCTCTATTTCGCTCCCTATTATGCCAAAGAAAAAGAAGGCCTGACCTTGGTTTATATGGGGGATGAATCTTACCGCTATTTTTATCTGGATTGGTATCAGATCCCCCGTGAACTCAAACGCCCGGTATGGACAGAGCCGTATTATGACGATATCCTGATGGCGACATATTCTGTCCCTTTTTACGAAAAGACCCCGGCAGGTGAAAAACTCAAAGGGATCATCTGCGCGGATATCTCGCTGGAAAAACTCACCGATATTGTTTCTTCTGTTAAGGTGTTGAAAACCGGCGATGCTTACCTTATCTCCGGGAACGGGACGATCATTACGCATTCCGTGAAACAATTGATCATGAATGAAACGATCTTCAGCGTAGCGGAATCCCGTAACGACGCGGGATTACGCCAGATCGCCAGAAAAATGGTGCGGGGAGAATCCGGGTTTGTGCCGGTTATTTCTATTGCCCGGAGTAAAAAATGCTGGATGTATTATGCGCCTGTCCTTTCTACCGGCTGGACTCTGGCAGTTATGTTCCCTGAAGATGAGTTGTTGGAAGATATCCGCAGGAATAATTTGATGTCCGTGTTATTGGGAGGTGCCGGGATAGTATTGTTGGTGGTAGTAATTATCTTGTTGTCGCGTTCCATTACAAAACCTCTGCGGAAGATGTCTCTGGCCGCAGAGGCCATCGGGAAAGGGGATCTTGACGTAGAATTGCCCAGGGTTTTATCAGGAGATGAGGTGGGAAAGCTGACTGAGGCATTCGCCGCTATGAAGCTGTCACTCAAAGACTACATTAAGAAGTTAACCGAGACTACCGCAGTAAAAGAACGCATTGAAAGCGAGTTGAAGATCGCCCGTGAAATTCAGACCGGCATACTTCCGAGGATCTTTCCTCCTTTTCCGGATAAGAAAGAATTCGATATTTATGCCATGATGGAGGCGGCTAAAGAGGTGGGCGGTGATTTTTATGATTTTTGCCTGATCGATGAGAGGAAACTTTTCTTCGCGATGGGGGACGTTTCCGGTAAAGGAGTCCCGGCGGCATTGTTCATGATGATCACCAAGACCCTTTTGAAGAATGAGGCATTACAGGGTTCTTCAGCATCAGAAATACTCTCTAAGGTGAATAATATCCTGGCGCTCGATAATAATACCAGCATGTTCACTACTGTCTTTTGCGGGTTGCTGGATACGCAAACCGGTGAAGTGGAATTTTCCAACGCCGGGCACAATCCGCCTTTGCTTTGTTCAGGAGGCAGAGATTTTGAATACTTAAAGGTTGACACCGGTTTCGTGCTGGGTCCGATGCAGAATTTCCAGTTTAAAGCCGGTAAGATCAAACTCGATCATGGGGATTCTTTGTTCCTCTATACTGACGGTGTAACTGAAGCGATGAATCCTCAGAAAGAATTTTTCTCCGAGAAAAAGCTGCAAGAGGCGCTTTCAGGATTAAAGGATAAGAACATTTCTGAGATAGTCTTTGCCCTGCGCAATGAAATACGCGATTTTGTAAAGGAAGAGCCTCAGTCTGATGATATTACCATGCTTGTCTTTCGCTTTAATTAAAAAGGAGGAAGTAATATGAAAAGAGTGATCATGGGGGTATGCGTTGTGTGCGCGTTATTAGGCGGCGCTGCCGTAGTGTATGCCGCAGAAATACATGAAGCAGCCAAAAGCGGCGATATAACAAAACTGAAAGCTCTCCTGGATAAAGATCCCGGCCTTCTCTACGTAAAAGACGAATTAGGTAAAACTCCGTTACATTGGGCGGTCGGCAGGGGGCAGCTGGAAGTTATCAAGGTGCTCTTGGATACCTATAGGGTGGATGTGAACGTAAGGAATGATAATGAGGGCACGCCGTTGCATGTAGCGGCTTCTCAGGCTCAGCCTGAGGCGGCAAAGATCTTACTCGCGCACAAAGCCATGGTTGACGCGCGGACGAAGAATAATTCAACGCCTTTACATTTCGCGGCATTCAAAGGGCAGAAGGCAGGGCATATTGAAACCGCGAAAATACTTATAGAAAACGGAGCGGATATAAACGCGAAGAACGATAGCGCAGCGACACCGTTATCCATGGCAATGTTCAGGGGTAATAGCGAGATAATCGCGCTGCTTCGCGCGCACGGCGCTCAAGGAGGAGCTTCCCGCAAGGCAGGTAAAAATGAGGGTGGCAGTGGCTGGCAAGATGAGTAAAAAAATGTTTTGTTATAAGTAACTGTATATGGTACAATATTTTTGGTTCCTGAAATAAAATTCCGCGTTACGTTTGGTTCAAGGTCAAGGTTGGGTTTTCTTTCCTATATTAGAGTAAGGGGGGTCAAATGCTTAAATCCAAAAAGATTCTTATCGGTATATTTATCGCTCTTCTTTTTCCCGCTTTAACCCTGGCCCAGGAAGTGGAAAGGTTCCAACAGGAGCAACGCCAGCTTGAAGAAGAAAAAGCTCTGCGGGAGAAGATCGAAGAAAAGAAAGAAGAGCCGGTAATAGAAGAACAGCCGCAGGTCGCTCAGCCTCCTCTTGCTGCGGGAGAGAAGGCTTTGATCAAGAAGATCAATGTAACCCATGTCACGCTTGTGCCTGAACAGGAGATCCAGGGCATAGTCTCGCCTTTTGAGAATAAAGAAATAGGGCTTGAGGATATGCAAAAAGTGGTTGACCTTATTACTGACGCCTACCGTAAAAGAGGGTATGTGACTTCCCGCGCCTACCTGCCTCCGCAAAAGATACAAAATGAAGTTTTGGAGATCATGGCAGTTGAAGGCACGACCGGTGACGTGGAAATAAAGGGGAACCGTTATTTCCGCACCTCCCTCCTCAGGAAGGCGATCCGCCTTCCCCGAGGAGAGCCGTTTGATTATAAAGAACTCAGAAGGAACCTTTCTAAACTTAATGAGCATCCTGACAGAAAGGTCAAGGCTGTTCTCACACCCGGGAAGGAATCCGGTTCCACTGATATTGTCCTTGAAGTTACCGATAACCTGCCGTTACATCTGCGGTTAGATTATGATAATTACGCTTCCCGATATGTGGATAAAAACCGTTATACCGGAGTGCTCAGCCATAACAATATTTTCGGATTCGACGATATGGTTTCCCTGCAGTATCAGACTTCCGAAGGCCAGGGTTACGATTTGATCGCTTTGCGCTATCTTGTTCCTGTCTCTTCCAAGACCAAACTGGGATTTTCTATTTCAAAATCAGAGCTGGAATTAGGCAGGGAATACAAAAGCCTGGAAGCCAGAGGCAAGAGCCGTAATTACAGCATTTTCGCTATCCATGATCTGGTTAAAAAGGATGATTTCTCGGTCACCCTCAATACCGGGTTTGATTATCTGGATTCTTTTAATTTCCAACTCGGTGATGAACAGAGCCGTGACCGCCTGCGTGTGCTTAAATTTGGGCTTGATTTTGATTCTTCTGATTCCTGGGGGAAGGGAGGAAGGTCCATTATTTCTCCGGAAATAGATCTTGGTTTAGCTGATTTTATGGGGGGATTGTCCGCAAAAGACAGCCGTGCCTCAAGGGTTGGCTCAGGCGGAAAGTTTATCAAGTATAATTTAAATTTTATCCGTCTTCAGAATATGCCGTTATCCTCAATGCTTTTGTGGAAGAATCAGGCGCAGGTATCACCCTACACCCTGACAGCATCCCAGCAGTTTCAACTGGGTGGTATATCTAATGTGAGAGGATATCCTTCCGGTGAATATGTGGGAGACCGTGGGCTTTCTTCATCTTTGGAATGGCTGGTCCCGCCGTACTTTTTGCCCAAGGATATTTTGGTGCCTTTCTCAAAAGCGAAATTCTATGATGCTTTAAAGTTGGTAACATTTTATGACTGGGGTTATGTTAATCTTCGTCAGCCTCAGCCGGGGGAAAGAAAAAACAGTACTTTGCGCAGCCTTGGGTGCGGGATCCGTTTTAATCTTCCGGAAAACTTCTCTATAAGGGCTGATTTTGCCTGGTCTGTTAAAAAGACACCTTCGGATGGCGACCGTTTTCATCCCTGGGTCCAGGTATCCAAAGAATTTTAAAAAAAAAACTTGAAAACGCTTTCAAAATAAGGTATACTAACTTCATTGGTACATAAATTCTGTAACTGTTGTGTTCATCGATAGTTTCATTCCAGTAATACAACCGCAATAAAAAGTTTATGAAGATTACCGCAATTAAATACAGGGTAATTACTGCAGTTTGTATGTTTTTATTTCTGCCGGTTACGCTCTTTGCCTTGCCTGAAGGTGAAAGCGTCGTCAGCGGAGAGGCAAGCTTTGACCGCTCTGCATCCAATACTCTGAATATCAATACCCCTTCTGATAAACTCATTGTCAATTATAATAGTTTTAATATAGCCGGGCAGGAAACTGTGCGCTTCCTGCAGCCTTCTGCAAGCTCTGTGGCGTTGAACCGCGTGGTTGGGGTTGATCCTTCCAGTATCATGGGAACATTGTCCGCGAACGGGCAGATCTTTTTAGTTAACCCTAATGGTGTATTGTTTGGGCCTGGTTCTCATGTTGATGTAGCAGGCCTTGTTGCTTCAACACTTAATATTTCCAATGACGATTTTCTCAATGGGAATTATATATTTTCTAAAGAAGGTAAAGGCAGTTATATTATTAACCAGGGCACCATTAACGCGCAGTCTGGCGGTTACGTTTGCCTGTTTTCGCAGGCAGTTGACAACCGGATGATGATCCAGGCAGATCTGGGCACGGTGGTCCTTGCTTCGGGAGAAAAGATGACCCTGGCCCTGGAAAATAAGAATGTAATTTCAGTAGTGATCGATGAAGGGGTGCAAGATGAGATCTTTGGCCCGGATGGCCAAAAGATGGATAGCGCTGTCAAGAACAGCGGGACGATCCTGGCAGAAGGCGGTAAAGTTATCCTGACTGCCAAGCTATTAAACCGTGTTTTTGACTATGCGATCAACAATACCGGACTGGTAAAAGTCACCTCTTTAGTCAAACATGATGGGATAATCGAGTTGTTGGCAGAAGGTGCCCAGGTTTCCAATAGCGGCACCCTGGAAGCGGACAAAGTCTCTATTACCGCGGATTCAGCTTTTACCAATTCCGGTGAAATAAAGGCTCAGGAGATATATATAAAGGTAAAGGATGACAGCATAACTAATACTGAAGAGGGTAAGATCATCGCTTCCGCTCCCGCGATAACCCCGGATGGAGGCAAGGTCATCTTAGAAGCTGAAAGCATTTTACAGCAGGGGTTGATCTCTGCCAATGCTGATGAAGAGGGTACTGCCGGTGAGATCAGCATTATCAGCGAAAATAACACTGTTTTAGATGAAGGCAGCTCAACAGAAGCAAGGGCAATGGGTGTTGTAGGAAATGGCGGAAGGATTTCCATTGACGCCAAGCAGGGAAGCGTTTTTGTGAATAAAACCGCGAAAATAGATTTTTCAGCCGGAACAATGAGTGGTAACGGCGGAACAGCATATATAGGCGCATTTGAACAATTGGGGTTCTTTGGTATTCTTAATGGCAGGGCTCCTCCGGGATTTACCCTTGGAAAAGCCATTCTTGACCCCGAATACGCTACGATCGGTGACCCCGCAGGTTCAACTTTCATTGAAGCAGATACCACTCTTGACGCTTGGCGCGATATTACTATTACCGGTAATATCACTCTTGGTTACAACTCCACCCTTAATCTCTTTGCTGATCATCAAGTTTATACTGAAGACAACGAATATTTCTGGTATGAATGGGATTCTACATATGATCCTGGCATTGGCGCAATCATCAATACTGGTGATTACACCATTTCCGGTGATGATGGGGGCGGTTACCTGAATTTAAGAGCAGGTTCCGGTATCGGCTCACTTGATCATCCTGTCCTGACTAACGTATCAAATCTTTCCGCAGTCATAAATTCTGAGTCTACAGAAGGCGATATCTTTATCGAACAAGGTTTTTCTGACCTTTATGTTTCAGATATCCGTTCTCCCGGCCTGGTAGTTTTGATGGCTTCAGGTTCGATCTTAAACGGCGCAGAAGGCACTGCAATTGAGGCTGATGAGCTCTATCTTGCGGCTGTAGGCGGGATCGGAGAATATTATGGCCAAGACGAAGGTTATCCGCTGTATGTCTCAGTAAACAATTTAACAGTCCTCAATGAAGATTATGGAGAAATATATCTTTATAATGACAAAGATCTGGTTGTTTTGACAGCGGAAAATACGGCAGGTGAAGCATCGATCATTATCTCTGCTGAAGGCGACCTTCGCATCCGCTACGGTATCTGGGCAGAAGGGGATATCGAACTTAATGCCCAAGGCGATCTTTATATTAATACTATAGCAAATATAACTGCTCCGGATTGGGCAGGTATTTATCTGGCCTCTGAAACCGGTGAGATCGCCCGCAGGAACATGGAAGCCCTTGATTACGGACTGCAGGGGTCCTGGGATTTTGGAGCTGAAGGATACTATTTCAATGGAGTTAATAATTATATCAATACCGGTTATAATTTTCAGTTTGGAACCGGCCCTCTTACCTTAATAGTATGGTATCAGGGCACTCAGAATGCCCCGTATGTCGGTTTGGCAGGCGCTACCCCAGGCATGAACGTGGGGTATGCTTTGGAAAACCATAATGGTTATTTGCGGTATTGGCTTAATGGTGAAAGATCCGATAGCACAGTTCCCATTAATGACAACAGGCTTTATGAGCTGTCAATGGTCCGTGACGGCACCGAAGGCAGCATGTACATTTTTGCTGATGAAATGGAGAATGCCTATACTTTTGAAGTCCCTTCAGTGAATGTTAATACTTCTAACATCTTTTGGATCGGCGGCTGGGGGAATACGAATCGCCTTGCAGAAGGCACTATTTACGGTGTCCGCGTATACAACCAGGCGCTTTCAGGTTTAGAGATCTACAGTCAGAATTTGCTGGCCCTCGGTACAGGAGAGATCTCAGCCGGAACTGTAGGACTTTCTGCTGTCAACGGTATTGATGTGGCTATGAATGGCGTTGGGACCCTTACCGCGGAAAATAGCGGTACCGGCGATATCAATATTATCAATAGGGGCGATCTGCAGGTAGGCTACGCCGGTTCTTATGAAGACGCGATTTATAATCATGGCGGGAATATTTACCTGCAGGCAATGTCCAGCCTTAATATCCTTAGCGATATTTATACGGATGCTCCCGGCGGATCGATCTCTTTGTACGCGGATGATAATATTGAATTAGCTGACCAGATCAGCATATCCTCGAGCGTAGGTTCGGATTATTATAACCCGGTAGCCAACGCGGTTTCCGGTAGTATTACCTTATCCGCAGGCGGCGATATTATTTTTGGCCGCGGCGCCGGCGTTTATTCTTCCGCCAACGGTTCCGGTTCTGAAAACTGTTCGGCAACCTCAGGCGTTGTCAGCCTGACTGCCGGAAACAATATTACCATGGACTGGGGCCATGTCTATTCGCAAGCCTCTGCCAGCGGCAGCGTTTCATCAACCGCTTATAGCGGCAATGTGCTGCTTGAAGCAGGCAATAACCTTACTGATACCGGATTTCTTGAGCTGATCTATTCTTCCGCCAACGCGAACTCTTATTTGGGCACGAGCGCTTACGCGCAAAGCGGCCTGGTTAGTTTGAACGCGGGCAATACTTTGACGATCGACGGCAGGGATCCGTACTATAATTACGGCGCGGACGTCTATTCTTGGGCACAAGCGACTGCTGGTTACAGCGCAGAAGCGTATTCCTCCGCAGTCATACTTGCTACGACTTATGGCGATATCCTGCTTACCCAGACCGAGGTTCGTTCTGATGCCGATGCACAGACTAGTTTCACGGGACAGCCCGGCTCAAGCATGACAGCGATAGCTGGGCAGTACTATTACGATGACGAACACTATGAATGGGGTTATCAGGCAGTATTGATCAACGCAGGCAACCGGATCGTGATGGCTGATGTTGGCCAGAC
>CAZPNW010000181.1:0-1861 GCA_964588175.1 uncultured Planctomycetales bacterium | reverse complement strand
GTTAATGTGCACATAGCAGTGTACAAGAGATTGGCACAGATAAGAACAGGGGCGTTCACTGTGGCCGGGTAAGAGGCCGAATGTGGGCGCTTTTTTTTTAAGGTATTGTTGGCTAAGGAGGAAATAATGGGAATCCGTCAGGAGCTGCTCGTTAAGATCAAAAGCGTGGATTTAGTAAAGAATGAATCGCCGAAAAAAGTTTCCAGCTATTTTGGCGCGAATACCTTTAATCTGGAAACTATGCAAAAGCATATTTCCAAGGATACCCTGGAAGCGTTTAAAGTATGGATGAATGAAGGTAAAACCATTACTCTCGAGCAGGCAAATGAGATCGCCGATGCCATGAAAGACTGGGCAATGAGTAAAGGAGCTACCTATTATACGCATAGGTTCCAGCCTATGACCGGCTTGACCGCTGAGAAGCATGATAGTTTTATTTCTATAACCGCGCCCGGGAAGGTTATAGAGAAATTCTCAGGTTCACGGCTTATCCAGGGTGAGCCGGATGCCAGTAGTTTCCCTTCAGGGGGCATCCGCGCGACTTTTGAAGCGCGCGGGTATACGGCATGGGATCCGACCAGCCCGGCTTTTATTATGGAGAGCAAATTAGGGAAAACTCTTTGTATCCCAACGATCTTTATCTCTTATCATGGTGATGCCTTGGACCAGAAATTGCCGTTACTGCGTTCTGATGAAGCCTTAAATAAGGCGGCAGTCAATCTGGTAAGGCTTTTCGGCCATAAAGACGTCAAGAAAGTATATTCAACCTGCGGCCCGGAACAGGAATATTTCCTGATCGACAAAAACTACTATAACCTTAGGCAAGACTTGATCATGACTAACCGCACGCTTGTTGGCGCTCCTTCGCCTAAAGGCCAGCAGCTGGAAGATCAGTATTTCGGTACCATCAAAGAACGCGTGCTTAATTTCATGTTCGATGTAGCAGAAGAAGCTTATAAGCTTGGCATACCGGTGACTACCCGGCATAACGAAGTCGCCCCTCATCAGTATGAATTTGCCCCTATCTTTGAGGAATCAAACCTAGCGGCTGATCATAACCAGCTTTTAATGGATTTAATGAAAAAGGTTGCGCTTCGGCACGGTTTAGTCTGCCTTTTGCATGAAAAGCCATTTGCAGGTATTAATGGAAGCGGAAAACATTTGAACTGGTCTTTAGCAGATGATAAAGGTAATAATTTGCTTAATCCGGGAGACACCCCTGAGGATAACTTGCAGTTTTTGGCGGTATTGGCGGCGGTGTTGCGCGCGGTCTATTATCACGCAGACCTTTTACGCGCGAGCGTTGCTATGGCGGGTAATGAGCACAGGCTCGGCGCAAACGAAGCTCCTCCTGCGATTATCAGCGTGTTTCTGGGGGAACAGCTTACGCAGATCTTGAATATGCTTGAGAAAGGAACGAAATCCAGCGTTTCAAAGCGCGATGTGATCGATCTGGGGGTTGCGCGGTTGCCTCAATTCAATAAAGATACGACTGACAGGAACCGTACTTCTCCGTTTGCCTTCACCGGCGCTAAATTCGAATTCCGCGCGGTAGGTTCTTCCCAGAATATCTCAACTCCGATCGCCGTAGTCAATACGATCATTGCCGAGAGCCTTGATTATGTCGCTGAGAAGATCAAGAAAGCGCAATCCGGCGGGAAAGAGTTTAACGCGGCAGTTCTTTCGGTTGTTTCAGAGGTCGCAAAAGATACCAAATATATCCGTTTTGAGGGCAATAACTATGCTGAAGAATGGGTGAAAGAAGCAAAGAAAAGAGGCTTGCCCAATGTCGCTTCAACTGCCGAAGCGCTGGAAGCGTTGACTGAAGCAAAGAATATCGCGCTTTTTGAAAAATACAAAG
>CAZPNW010000180.1:0-14585 GCA_964588175.1 uncultured Planctomycetales bacterium | reverse complement strand
AGTCAAAAGTAAAAAGCCAAAAGCAAAAAGAAAGGAAGATTTATTCCTTACTTTTACCTTTTGGCTTTTGCCTTTTGAGTTATTCTAACTATTTTTGTTAGATTTTGCTTCCTCAAACGTCTATTGTTAGTGAGGGCACATACTCGGTTTTCGGTGCTCGGTGCTCGGTTTTCGGCGACCACCTATAACCGATAACACCCGGCGCTGACAGCACCCAGCCTAATTGGTGTGGCTGGGTGTGCCGCTTGCTGCGGCAGAATTGCGCCGGTGCGCGCTTTCTGCGCAGCCGATAACCAGTTATATTCTATATAATCTACTATGTTCAATTTTACTCGCCAGGAGCGCCAAGTGTTATTATTTTTAAGCGCTATTGCGCTCTTAGGCATCGGTATCAGCTTTTGCGCCAAGATCAGTAAACCTCTTTTAAAGGCGGTTACGGTGCATGAAGCATTGACTAAGTTTGATATTAATCAGGTAAGTAATGAAGAGTTAGTGCTTAACAAGATCGCCTCAAAAAAATTAGCTCAAAATATTATCAATTATCGTAATGAAAACGGCGGTTTCAAAAGCCTGGAGGAGCTGAAAAAAGTTAAGGGTATAGGCGACTACCGGTATGAGAAGATGAAAGAAGGGCTGTATGTTGATTAGCCGGTGTTTGGTTATCGGTGTTTGGTTCTCGGTTCTCGGTTTTCGGCGACCACCGATAACCGATAACCTATTTGTATGAGAAATCCTTTACTAATATTAACGGTCATCTTCTGCGCGGGGATCCTTGCCGGGAGAGCGTTTGGCGGATCTTTCCTCTGGCTATTCGGGTTAAACGTTTTATTTCTTATTTTGAGCTTGCTGTTCTCTAAAAAACAGCTGTTCTGTGATATCGGTTTGTCCGCCCTGGCTTTTTTTTTAGGGATGATAGTATATGTCAATCAGTCTATCGTCCCTCAGGACCACATTTCCCGCCTGGCTTTCTATAATAACAAGCAGCCATATACTCTTGAGGGGTATATTGAGGAAGATCCCCAGTTGTCTAGCACCGATACTTCTTTTATTATGCAGGTTCAGGTAATGGGTAACGCGCGCTTAAGGCAAAAATGCTGTGGAAAGGTGTTGGTGAAACTTAAGGGCAGAAAGGAGCTTCGCTATGGCGACGGCATATCGGTTCGCGGATATTTGTCTTATCCTTATATGCCCGGCAATTCAAATTATCGTAATTATCTTTTATCAAAAGGGGTAAGTTATATCATTCGCGTGAGCAATGAGAGCGATATAGGCTTATTAGGGCGAAAAAAAAGCTTTTGGGTCAAAGAACTTTCACTTCAATTAAAATCTAAGATGGAAAGAGTTTTATATAAGCAGGTTTCGTATGGTGCTGCCGGCATTTTAGATGCGATGTGCCTGGGAGAGAAGCGTAATATCAGTGTTGTGACTAAAAATTCGTTTGTGAAGTCAGGGACCGCGCATATCCTTGTTGTCAGCGGTTTTAATGTCGGTATCGTTGTTTATAGTGTGCTCCTGGTCCTGAAATTGCTGCGGCTTCGCCGCGCGCTTTGTTTGTGCGCGGCAATCCCGTTAGTGATCGTGTATACCTTTATGACCGGAGCCTCAACACCGGTAGTCCGCGCGGCGATCATGTCGATCCTTTTGATGGGAAGCGCTTTATTGAAGCGTGAGCCGGATATTTATAATTCATTGGCGCTTGCCGCTCTCTGTATCCTGTCAGTTAATCCTAACCAGTTATTTGATATAGGGTTTGAGCTTTCATTTGTGAGCGTCTTTTCGATAGTGTTTCTCTATCCCCGGATGCAGGCTTTAGGGCTGCGCGATAATATAAAAACACGTTTTTTAAGATACCTCTTTGATGCTTTTCTGGTTTCATGTGCCGCCTGGCTGGGGACTATGGGGTTGATCGGGTATTATTTTAAGATATTCTCTCCGGTTACGGTTTTAGCTAATATTGTTATTGTCCCTTTGGCGTCTTTGATCACCTGGTGCGGCTTTAGCCTGTTACTTGCGGTATTGATATTCCCCTGGTTTGCGCCATTTTTTGCTCAAAGCAATGAATTTGTCGTTGCGCTTTTGCTCCATTGTAACAACCTCTTAATTAAGATCCCCGGGGCATTTTTCTATTTAAGGTGATCTGCTGTTACTGTCATGCCCGCCCCGTTAGGAATGTTGTTTCTTATGGGGGGTGTTTTACGCCTTTCGGTTACGAAATAAGACCGGGACTTGGGAGGTAGGACTGCGATGTGTAAAGTCCCGGTCTTGAAAGGGACTGATAGTAAGATCTAAGACCTGGTCTTTTCTGAAATGGGTAACGGTAATTCAAGACCAGGTCTTATTCATCAGCCGATAACTCTATTGACAAAACGGCCCCCGTATGTTACATTAACTAACTATGAAAAGGGCAGTGATTATATTTTTTATGATCTTCGGTTTATCGGTAACCAACGCTTATCCTTATTGGGTATGGAGCCCGAAGACCGGGAAGTGGATCAATCCTAAGACCGCAGCAAAACCTTCTCCTAAAGAGCAATTTGACCTGGCTAAGAACCTGTTTGAATTGAAAAAGTACGAAGAAGCCAAACGGGAATTTAAGAAGATCCTGCATATTTATCCGAAATCAGTAGAAGCTTCAGAGGCGCAGTATTACCTGGCGTTGGTCGAAGAAGCGAATAATAATTTATATGAAGCGTATCTTGCGTACCAGAAAGTCATTGATAAATACCCTTTTTCTGAACGTATCAATGAGATCGTTGAGCGTGAATATAAGATCGGGGAATTGTTCATGTCGGGAGAAAAGCGTAAAGCCCTTGGCTTGAGCTTGCCCGTTGAAAACCCGGCAATAGAGATATTCACGAAAGTCATCGAAAATTCAAGTTTTGGGCCGCTCGCCGCTAAGGCGCAATATAAATTAGGGTTGGTTTATAAAAGTTTGTCGCGGCTTTATGAAGCGGAATCCGCTTTTGAGAAGGTCGTTTCTAATTATCCGGGCAGCGAATGGGTGACAGCGGCAAAATACCAGATCGCCTCCTGCCGGGCCGCGGTATCAAAAGGCCCTGATTATGACCAGGGCGCCACCAAAGAAGCTATGGAGAAATTCGAGTCTTTTACCAGGGAGCATCCCGATGCTATCCTTTCTGAAGACGCCGAGAAGAATATCCAGCAGTTGAAAGAAAAAGAAGCGGAAAGCAATTATAGTATCGCTCAGTTTTATGAGAAGCAAAAGGCCTTTGATTCCGCTAAGATTTATTATTCCGAGATCGTAGAAAATGATCCGAAAAGCTCTTGGGCGATCAAAGCATTCGAGAGGCTGAGGATCTTAGAGGCGCGCAGGAATGATCCAGATAAGAAGAAAAAATAATATATGGGCGGCGGCTTTACTGACCTTCACGCTGGCAGCATGCGCCGGTTGCGGTTATACGACACGCTCCGGTATCGCCAGTACGTATAAGTCTATTTATATCCCGCAGTTTGAGAACAGGATCGATATCACCCGGGAATCCGACGCGGCAAGCAGGTATAAGACCTATAAACCGCTCTTAGAAATGGATATTACTAAGGCGCTGATCAACCGTTTTCTCTTTGACGGTAACCTCAGGCCCGTAAAAGCCGGCAACGCCGATGTGACCTTAAAAGGCGAGCTGGTTGAATTCAGGCGGGAAGCATTACGCTATAGCTCTGGCGAAACGGTCGAAGAATACCGCTTGGTCCTGGTGGTCAATATAAGCTTGGTGAGCAACCCGGAAAAGAATGTCGTTTGGGAAGAAAAGAATTTCGCGGGAGAGACCACGTATTTTACTACCGGTATTAACGCTAAATCGGAAGGGACCGCGATCAATGACGCGGTCACTGATTTATGCCGCCGGATCGTTGAGCGAACTGTTGAACAATGGTAATTGAGATTTGAAGATCAAAACTTCCTTGATTGGTTTTTGACGCGGAGTTTTGATTTTTTAGTTTAAAGGCTTATGATATACATATTAGTCGGTGAGGATACCCTCGCCAAAGACGATAAGATGAATAAGTTAAAGGCGGAATTCCTTCCCCGGCATTTAGAGGAATTTTCTCTGGATACGCTTTACGCTAAAGAATTATCGCTGGCGGGACTGCAGGAGCGCATTTTGTGCCTGCCGGTGAATGACGGCAAGCGGGTGGTAGTCATAAAAGACGCCGAAGAGCTCAAGAATGATATCAAGGAATTTCTTGTCTTGTACGCGAAAAAGCCGCAACCGGGTGTTATTTTGATCATTGATATCGCGTCATACAGGTCAAGCGCGGCATTCATCAAGAATGTTTCTACTCATGCTCAAGTCTGCCGTTTTAAAGAGCAGGAGGCCAGTGACACTTTCACGCTTTGCCGGCAGCTTGACTCCCGAAAGGCATCAGCAAGCCTTAAGATATTACAGCAGCTTTTGAAGAACGGTGAGCGCCCGGAACGTATCCTGGGAGGATTACGTTCAAGCTGGATGAGAAACAACTCCAATCCCGCGGAGTTAAAGAAAAAGCTGAAACTTCTCCTTACATGCGATCTTGATATAAAAACAGGCAGGCTTAAACCGGCATTTGCTTTGGAAAGGCTGATAATAAAGCTATGCGGCCCTCAAAATACTTTTAGTTAACCTTGATTTCTTTCTATCGGCAGTTTTCGGATGTATAATGTTCTTTTTTGCGGCTTTATCGAGTAAGGAATATACTTTTACCAGGTTTTCTTTTGCTTCCGCGGTATTCTTTGACGCGACCAAGCTTTGCAGTTTCTTCAAGGTTTTTCTAAGTTCCTTTTTGACTTTTACATTTCGTTGATGTCTTTTTTTGTCTACCCGGATCCTTTTTAAGCTTGCTTTACGTTTAGGCATTATTGTCTCCTTAACTTGTGCCTGCCATAGTTAAATCTGGCAGCGATTAATAAACTTAATTGATAAATTGTGACATCTTTTATAGCATAATTAGCTGAATATGTCAACAGACAAATCTAACCAAACAGATTCTTGCCGCAGTATCGCTCACTCAGCGGGCGTTATCGGTATCGCGACCCTGTGTTCGCGCCTCCTGGGCTTCGTGCGGGATATGACCATCGCGCGGCTGTTCGGTGTTTATCTGTACGCGCAGGCGTTTGTGGTCGCTTTTAAGATCCCCAACTTGTTCCGTGACCTCTTGGGGGAAGGAGCGGCAAACGCGGCTTTTGTCCCGGTTTTTAACGAATATTCGGCCAAGCATACTCAAGAAGAGTTCTGGGAACTGGCGAATATCGTTTTAAACCTGTTATTGGTCATCCTTGCGGCGTTAACCATCGTGGGGATACTTTTTGCTCCTCTCCTGGTCCGTTTGATCGCTCCCGGTTTTATTGCTTCCCCTGAGAAGCTTGCGGCGACTATCCGTTTAACACAGATCATATTTCCGTATGTTTTATTGATCAGTTTGACCGCGTACGCGGGAAGTTTATTGAACACGCTCAGGCATTTCACAGTGCCTGCGTTCGCTCCCTGCCTGTTGAATATTTCTATCATTGTATGCGCGCTTCTTTGGGGGGAAGGGATCAGTGGCCTGGCAACCGGTGTTTTGGCCGGAGGGCTGTTGCAACTTGCGGTCCAACTGCCTGTTTTGTATAAGAAAGGGTTCCGGTTTAAAAAGGTCGATCAATTCCGGCATCCCGCGATAAAAACACTCGGCAGGTTAATGCTGCCGCGGGTCTTTAGTTCCGGTATTTATCAGCTAAATAACTTTGTCGATACTATCTTCGGTTCGCTGGTATGGATCGTGGGGGAGGGGGGGGTGGCGGTGCTTTATTTTTCCTATAGATTGGTCCAATTCCCCTTGGGCCTTTTCAGCAACGCTTTGTCACAGGCGCTCTTACCGGCATTATCTACTCATGCCTTGGAAAATACCCATGAACATCTGAGGAGGACCCTGGCCTGGGGGCTGCGCGCGACGTTTTTTGTCATGATCCCCGCTTCAGTGGCGTTCATGGTTTTGAGTGATCCTATTGTCCTGACGATCTTTGGAGGCGGCAGGTTTGACCCGAAGGCTGCTGTGGTGACCGCACATGCGCTTTTCTATTATAGCATCGGTTTGGCGGCATACGGCGGGACGAAGATCCTGCAATCATGTTTCTTCGCGTTGAAGGATACGATGACTTCCGCGAAAATGGCCGTTTTAGCGTTGATCATGAACATTGTCTTAAATTCTATATTTATGTTCCCGCTTAAGATCGGCGGGATCGCTTTAGCGACTTCCATTTCCGGAATAATCAGTTTTCTGGTATTGTTTTATAAGCTCAAAAAACGGCTTGGAGATCTTAAGGTAAAAGAGATCTTTCTTTCGTTCCTGCGGATACTCGCCGCCAGTGTTTGTATGGGGCTGGCCTGTTATTACGCGGTTACGCAGAGTAAGGATTTTGCCACAAGCAGTCTTTTACAGGTTGTCCGGTTAGCGCTCTTGATCCTGTTCGGTGTTTGTTCTTATATTATATTTTGTTTTCTTTTTCGGGTTTCTGAGATGTGGGACCTGGGAAAGTGGATCGCGCGGAGGAAGTAATTTAGTATTAGTATAGGAAACAAGTATTAGGTTATCGGTGATCGGTTATCGGTTATCGTTGCTGCAGTGCCCCGACCACCGATAGCACCCCGCCATAAATGATTGGCGGGTGCGCGCTTTCTGCGCAGCCGAGCACCGAGCACCGAACACATGACTACTCTTAAAGATAAAATAACGCAACTGCCTGAAGCTCCGGGGGTATATTTCTTTAAAGACAGCCGGGGGACTATCCTTTATATCGGTAAAGCCAAGTCGCTTAAAAAACGGGTGCAGTCGTATTTCTCCCGTATGCTTGATTCTAAGACCCAGGCCTTGGTTTCTAAGATCACGGATGTGGAATATAAACTGACCGGTACCGAAAGCCAGGCGCAGATCTTAGAAGCTGCCTTGATCAAGGAAAACCTGCCGCAATACAATATCGACCTGAAAGACGATAAGTCTTTCCCCTGGATCCGTATCACTGATGAAGCGTTCCCTGTCGTTTCCATATACCGCCGGAAGAAACTGCCTAAAGATGATACGTCCACATATTTCGGCCCTTATACCGACGTTAAATCTTTGCGGCAGGCGATAAAGCTTGTCCGTAAGATCTTCGGTTTTCGTTCCTGTAAACAATTCCCGAAGCATGCTTGTTTGTACCATCGTATCGATCTTTGTCCTGCTCCTTGTATCGGCGCCGTCAGCAGCCGCGTGTACCGGGAAAACATCAGGGAGATCGCTCTGTTCCTGGGATCGCGCTCTGATGAATTGATCAGCCGGCTGTCAATTGAGATGAAAAAGGCTGCCGTAGAAAAACGCTTTGAAGATGCCGCCGCGATCCGGGATAAGATGCGGGCTTTGGGCTCGATCGGCCAGGATCAGACGGGTTTTAACCGTAAGGCTGAATTAGAGGATCTGCGGAGATCACTGGGGTTGGATGTTTTACCCGTTCGTATCGAAGCATTTGACATTTCAAATATTTCCGGACAACAGGCAACGGGCGCATGCGTGAGTTTTTATAACGGGGATCCCGATAAGAATAATTACCGCAGGTTCCGTATCAAGACAGTCAAAGCGGTTGATGATTATGGGATGTTGCGGGAAGTCGTATCCCGCAGGTATACTCGTTTGAAAAAGGAAAATGCCGTTTTGCCCGACCTGGTCCTTATTGACGGCGGCAGGGGGCATTTATTGGCCGCGCAGGCGGTGATGGAGGAATTAGGCATTACCGTGCCGTTAGTAAGTATTGCCAAGCAGCAGGAGAACATATATACTATTTCCAGAAGGTATCCGATAAAATTCAAAGAAGATACGCCGGCATTGAATTTGATCCGCAGGGTCCGGGATGAAGCGCATCGTTTCGCGGTCTCGTATCATCATGTGTTGCGCAGGAAAAAAGTAATAGGGAAGTAGCCGATGGTCCACCGTCCATAGTCCATGGACCATTGACTGTGGGCCATGGACTACCTGTGACATGTGTCTTGTGTCATGCGACAGTGGTCCTAATATTTAATTATAATGACTCCATTTACCCGAAAAGTCTACAAGGCTGTCTTGAGCATCCCCTTAGGAGAAGTGCGTTCCTATCAATGGGTGGCGCAAAAAGCCGGTAATCCCCGGGCAACTCGCGCGGTCGGCCAAGTCCTGAAAAGGAATCCGTACCCGATTATTATCCCGTGTCATCGCGTGATCTCAGGTAACGGCAACCCCGGAGGGTATTCCGGCGGGCTTAAAAAGAAAATGTTACTGCTTGATCTTGAAAGAAAGATTAAAATATGTCTGGAGAACAAAGGGTAAGGTCGGCCCTCTATTATTTGAGTGTTTTTATCTTTCTGGCCGGATTGCCTTATATTATATCATTTGCCCTCGGGTATAAGTTTGACCGCCGCAGCTATAAATTCACGAAAACCGGTTTGATCAGTATTAAAACGCAGCCCTCGGGCGCGAGTGTTTTCTTTGATAATATGTTATTGGATGATAAGACGCCTGTTACGATAAACGAACTTTTGCCGGGGAGCTACGCTTTACGGATGGAACTGCCCGGCCATTACCCGTATTTTAGCAATGTTACGGTAGAAGAGGGGAAGGTTACGCGGGTGGAAAAGGTTATTTTATTCCCCCTGCGGCCGGATGTAAAAAAGCTTAATAAGGAAGTCGTAACGAACTTTTTTATCGATGAACCTAAGGGCGCGGTGTATTATGTCAATGATGAAGAGCGTAGTGTCTATAGATCAGATTTCGACGGCGCCCATTTTGAAAGAATCGCTCATTTTCAGGCGATCTTCCCTGTCCCCAAAAAGTGGAAACAGTCTCCCGACAGGGAAAGATTATTATATTATAATACGAACCAGCTGGGGATAGTCACGGTTTCAGCTGGAGATAAATTGCTTTCTGCCCAGGAACAGCCGTTCATCATTAATTATGACCCGGGCGGGATCATAGAAGCATATTGGCATTCTGACAGTTATCACATTGTGCTGGTCACGTATTCAAAGGTCGAGATTATAGAAGCTAAGACAAGTACGGTGCCGGTCCCTATCATCAACCTCAATAAGCGTAATACGTCCAGTTTTTATGATTTGCGGGCCGATATATTGTATTTTCTTGACTCTCAGAAAGCGAATGACGGTTTATTTTACGATAACGTATATAAGCTGGAGCTGAATGCTAAACTTTATCCGTTCCAGGAGTTCATGAAGTTAGCGCCGCCGTTTGAAAAAGCAGGCCAAAGACAGCATGATAAAGAAACAAAAGATCAACCGTAACTTGGAAATCTTGCCCGGGGCTCTTTCCTGGGGGATAATTATTTTTCTCGTCGCTTTGGCTATCTGGCAACCGGTCGCCTGCGCTATTGTGATCATTATCTTCGATTTTTATTGGATCATCCGCACCATTTATTTGACTACTTTGCTGGTCATGGCATACCGTAAATTAGCGCTGCAGAAAAATATTGATTGGATGGCGCTTTGTTCCGGCCTTCGCCCGCACAACCGCTGGAAAAACGTCTATCATCTGGTTATTTTTCCCGTATATAAAGAAGGCCTTGATATCTTACGGCCGTCTTTAGAAGCATTGAAACAGAGCCATTACCCAAGGGACAGATTAATCGTGGTGATGGCGTTTGAACAGAGGCATCCTCCGGCAAAGGAGTATGCCCGGGTTTTGGAAAAAGAATTCCTTCCGGCCTTTGGGGATTATGTCTCAACGTTCCACCCGGATGATCTCCCCGGAGAAAAACGGACCAAAGGGGCAAATGCTACCTGGGCCGCGCGCTTTGCGCATGACCTGTTGATCAAGAAAGGTATCGCTTTTGAAAACGTTATTGTCTCTTGTTTTGACGCGGACACCTGCGTCAATAAAGAATATTTCGGTTGCCTGGCGTATCATTTCCTGACGTATCCAAAGCCGCATCAGGCCAGTTATCAGCCGATACCGGTGTATAATAACAATATTTGGTATGCCCCGTCGTTCGCGCGCCTGGTGGAAGTCAGCGCTTCATTCTGCCAGATGATCGAAAGTATGCGGCTGGAGAAGTTCGTCACTTTTTCAAGCCATAGTATGAGTTTTAAGACGCTGGTCGATATCGGCTATTGGCCGGTTGATATGGTATCGGATGATTCGGTGGTCTACTGGAAAGCATTTTTGTTCTACAAGGGAGATTATCAGGTCGTGCCGCTGTATACGACGGTCTCCATGGATATCGCTTACAGCAATACTTTTATTAAGACCCTCATCGTCCAATATAAGCAGAAGCGCAGGTGGGCATGGGGCATCGAGAATTTCCCCTTTGTGGTGAGCCGGTTCTTGAACGACTGGGAGATCCCGCTGGCGCGTAAACTCAAGCGGACCTTCCATCTCCTGGAAAGCCATATTACCTGGGCGGTTTGGGCGATCATTATCGCGGTCATCGCCCCGCTTCCCATTCTTTGGGGCGGAGTTTTCTTTACCCAGATGCCGATCAGTTATAACCTGCCCAAGATAACCGGGATGCTCTTGAATTTTACCTTAGGGACAAGCCTGGTCTGGATCGTCTTAAGCATGATCATCCTGCCCGCGCGGCCTAAAAATGTATCCTGGTTTAAAATTGTCATCATGCTCCTGGAGTGGACCATCGTACCGTTCATTATATTGTTCTTGGGCTCGACTCCCGCGTTGGACGCGCAAACGCGGCTTATGCTGGGAAAATATATGGAATTTTCTCCTACTGAAAAGAGCAGGAAAGTGGTATAATAAATAAAAATCATCTGTATGGAAAAGAGGGATAGCACATGAAAATCAAAGATTGTCTGCGAATGATGGTTGAAAAGGGCGCCTCAGACCTGTTCTATCGCCCGCGGGGGGCGGTGCGCATGCGTATTAACGGCAAGGTCGTTCCTGTCGCTGAAGAGATCCTGACCATTGATGATGTTAACCGGGTGATGGTTGACCTGGCTAATGATGATCAGCGGGAGTTTTTTAAGAAGAACCTGGATGTGGATTTCGCGTATTATTCCCCTGAGCTCAACCGCCGTTTCCGCGTCAGTATCTTTATGCAGCGCAATACCCCGTCCGTTGTCGTGCGGAATATCTCTCCGGTCATCGAAACATTGGAAAGCTTGAACCTTCCGGCGGAAGTGATCAAAAAATTGACCAATGAGAACCGGGGGTTCATACTTTTGACCGGTACGATGGGCTCAGGTAAATCAACGACCATTGCCAGTATGATCGAGCATATTAATATTAACGCCAAAAAACACATTTTAACTCTTGAAGAGCCGATCGAGTTTACCTTTAAAGATAAAAGTTCTATTATTAATCAGCGGGAGATCGGTAAGGATACTTTTTCGTATCCGGTCGCGCTTCGGGCTTTTACCCTGCAGAGCCCCGATATCATCTACATCGCTAATATCCGTGATTATGAGACCATGTCTTCGGCTTTGATCAGCGCGGAAACCGGCGTATTGGTCTTAAGTACGCTGCATACGGTCAACGCGTCGCAGACCGTCGAGCGTATCATTAATTTCTTCCCGCCGCACCAGCATCAGCAGATACGCACGCAATTAGCCCAGCTGCTTAAGGGTGTTATTTCATTGCGCCTGGTGCCGACCAAAGACGGCACCGGCCGTATCCCCGCGTATGAGATCATGCTTTTGACTCCGACGATAAGCCGTTTGATCAGGGAGGGTAAAGTCTGGGAGATGCACCAGTATATAGAAGACGGCGGGATATTCGGCATGCTTACCTTTGACCAGTGTTTGAGCAAGCTGGTACAGGAGGAGAAGATCACGGAAGAAGAAGCAATGAATTTCGCGGATAACAAAGATGAATTTATCCTTGCCCTCAGAGGCATTAAAAAGACATAATCAGAAATTAAAGGGAGGAAGTCCTATGCTTTCGGATATCAAATCAAAGATCCTTTCAATACATGCCCACCTGGAACAACTCAGAGGTTATCTTTGACATAGATACAAAGAACAAACAGATAGAGGGCCTTTCTCAACAAATGTCCGATGCCGGGTTTTGGAACGACAACGAGCGTTCTGCTGCGGTCGTCAAACAATTGAAAGGGCTTAGATCCGCTGTTGAGCCCTGGGAGGCCGCCTGGAAGAAATACCTCGAGTTAAAAGAGCTTTCCGATATTCTTACTGAGGGAGAACAGCAGTTGATGCTTGAGGTGGAGAAAAGTATCGCTCTTTTGGAAGGAGACCTTCAGAAGCTGGAGTTCAGCACGATCCTTGACGGTGAATTTGATAAGAATAACGCTATCCTGAGCATTAATGCCGGCGCGGGAGGTACCGAGTCCTGCGATTGGGTAGAGATGCTCTTTCGTATGTATACCCGTTTTGCCGATTCAAAAGGGTACGCGGTAAAGCAGAGCGATGTTTTGTTTGGGGAAGAAGCCGGTATCAAGAATGTGACGGTTTTTATAGAGGGCGCATATGCCTACGGTTACCTCAAGGCGGAACGCGGAGTGCATCGCCTGGTCCGTATCTCTCCCTTTGATTCCAATAAACGCCGGCATACCAGTTTTGCGTCTGTGGATGTCATTCCGGAAGTTGAAGGCGATATCGAGGTCAAGATCGAAGATAAAGACCTGACGGTCGATACATTCCGTGCTTCAGGGCCCGGCGGCCAGCATATGCAAAAGACCGACAGCGCCGTCAGGATCACCCATCTGCCCAGCGGGATCGTCGTGGCCTGCCAGAATGAACGGTCCCAGTTCCAGAATAAGCAGAACGCGTTAAAAATATTGAAAGCGCGGTTGTATGAGTTAGAGCAGGAGAAAAAAGAACAGGAAATATCAAAAGAGGCTGCTACAAAAAAGAAGATCGAATGGGGCAGCCAGATCCGTTCATATGTCATGCAGCCTTATTGCCTGGTTAAAGACCATCGGACCGGCTATGAAACCGGCAATGTCCAGGCAGTTATGGATGGCGAATTGAGCGCTTTTATTGAGGCATACCTTAAATTACAGAAAACCAGATGATAAGGAGCAGCTACGATGTTAGGATTCATTAAGAATACGATCTTGTCGCAGAAAGAGAATTCGATCAAGCGCCGCTATCCCGGCGTTAATATTGTTTTACATCAGGAGATGCCGTTATCTTCGGCCGATCAAGTGGCGGACGCGGCAGCGGTCGTGAATAAGATCAATTCACTCGAGCCGGAATTCCAGAAATTATCCGACCAGGGATTGCGGGATAAAACATTTGAATTTAAAGCAAAAGTCTTGAAAGAGGCAAAGCGTTATGAGCCGGTGCTGGTTGATCTTAGAGATTCCCTGCAAGCGACGACCATCCCCGAAGAAAAAGATAAGGTCAAGGAGAAGATAAAGGCGGTGCGTAATAAAGTGTTCGCCGGTATATTGCCTGAAGTGTTTGCCGCGGTCAGGGAAGCTTCCGTCCGTACTATCGGATTGCGCCATTTTGATGTGCAGCTTGTCGGCGGGATCGTTTTGCACGAGGGCAGGATCGCCGAGATGGCCACAGGAGAAGGAAAGACGCTGGTTGCCACGCTTGCTGCGTATCTGAACGCTCTCCTGGGGCAGGGCGTGCATATCGTGACGGTCAACGATTATTTAGCCAAGCGCGACCGGGAATGGATGGGGCCCATCTATGAATTCCTCGGCTTAAGCGTCGGGGTCATCCAGCATGATATGTCGGACGAGCAGCGTAAAGCCGCCTATGGCTGTGATATTACTTACGGTACCAATAATGAATTCGGTTTTGATTATTTGCGCGATAACATGAAATATTCCCTCACCGACCTGGTGCAGCGGGAGTATTTCTTTGCGATCGTCGATGAAGTCGATTCGATATTGATCGACGAGGCCCGTACGCCGCTCATCATTTCAGGCCCGTCTGAAGATTCTACCGATAAATACTACACCGCCAAGAAAATAGCCGATCAGCTCAAGTGCCGCCGTATAACCGAGGAAAGGCCTGAAGATAAGAACAGGCGCGATGACCTGAATAAAGGCTTTGATTATATCGCCGAGGAAAAAGCTCAGACGGTCGCCCTTACTGACGAGGGAGAGACCAAAGCGGCGCGCCTGTGGGGGATCGATAATTTACACAGTATCGAGACGATCGAATATCGCCATCATATTATCCAGGCGCTCCGGGCGAAAGAGTTCTTTAAAACCGACGTAGAGTATGTTATTAAGGACGGACAGGTGATCATCGTTGATGATTTCACCGGCAGGCTCATGCCCGGCAGGCGCTGGTCGGACGGCCTGCATCAGGCGGTGGAGGCAAAAGAAGGCTTGAAGATCGAGCAGGAGAACCAGACACTGGCCACGATCACCTTTCAGAATTATTTCCGCATGTATGAAAAGCTTGCCGGGATGACCGGAACGGCTATGACGGAAGCCGCTGAATTCAAGGCGATCTACCGGCTCGATGTCGTTACTATCCCGACGAACAGAAAACTCATCAGGATGAATTCACCGGATTGCATCTATAAAACAGAGAAGGAAAAGTTCGACGCTGTTGTGGAAGAGATCGTCGGACTTTATAATTCGGGTAAGCCTGTCCTCGTGGGGACTATTTCTATAGATAAGTCGGAGCATCTATCGCTCTTGTTAAAAAGGCGGG
>CAZPNW010000179.1:0-9373 GCA_964588175.1 uncultured Planctomycetales bacterium | reverse complement strand
AGAAGGCACGAAGTATGTTGGTGTAACTGAGATATTGACGTAATTAAAGGCACTATAGAGTTTTTTTAAAAATATTTTTGTTAGAAAGTCGTTCCTCAAACGTCTATTGTTAGTGAGGGCATCGTACGGCGCCAAAGGAAGCGCCTAAGCGTACTGCCTTAGGTAAAGACGCGCCTTTTGATGAAAAGGCGGTTTAAAAGGAGGAACGATATGTCTGGGGAAGCAGGGGTTACGGTAGTGCGGTTGTTTCGTTTGGAGGGTGATTCTAATTTAAAGGCTTTTGTTGATGTGTCTTTTGGTGATTTTATTGTCAAAGGCTTGCGCGTTGTGAAAGGGAAAAACGGTTTATTTCTGGGGATGCCTCAGGAAAAGTCTAAAGACGGGAAGTGGTATAATATTTTTTATCCCGCGACCAAGCAAGCGCTTCTCGAACTCACTGACACGGTTTTATCCGCTTACCAGGAATAGTTCCGTGACGGCTCCAAGCGATTTCCGCTCTGAGCCTTTATTTAACGCAGAATGAAGAATATTTTTCTCGTAGGGTTTATGGGGACAGGCAAGACTTCTGTGGGGAAAGCGCTTTCCCGGAAGAAAGGCTGGCGGTTTATCGACCTTGATGACCGTATCGAAGTTCGGGAGAAGAGGAAGATCGCGGATATCTTCTCCTGTGACGGAGAGCCGTATTTCCGTCAGCTGGAAAAAGAGGCTTTACGCACGGTCTCTTCAGAGAACGAATGTGTGATCGCCTGCGGCGGCGGCATCGTGACCGATCCCGAGAACATCGAGATCATGAAAAAGGCGGGTCTCCTTGTTTGTTTGACTGCTTCCGCTGAAGTGATCATTGAAAGGACGCGGGGGTTTGTTCATCGCCCTTTATTGAATGTCCCCGATCCAAAGGCGAAGATCGAATCTTTGCTGAAAACCCGGGCTGCTGCGTATGCATTAGCGGATGTGAGTATTGATACTTCAGGCATATCCGTTCAAGAGGCAGCAGAGAAGATATCTCTGATCATGAAAGATCATGACTGATTTAGAGGCGTTGGTCGGGTTGAACATGAGGTGCGGCATCGGCAGTATCCGGTTAAAGAAGCTGCTCGATGTTTTCGGGAAACTGGAAAATATTTTAAATGCGTCTCAGGAGAAGATCATATCAGTTTGCGGAATAGGCGCACATAGTGCCGGCCGTATCGGTGTTTTTAAAGCGGCAGACTTGCAGCGGGAATTCCAGCTGATCAAGAAATCCGGGGTCAAGCTTTTAACGCTGGGCGAGAGCGGGTATCCTGAAAACTTATTGTGTATCCCGGACCCTCCGATCGTTTTATATGTGCGGGGTGATTTTGCACCATCAGATAAACAGAGCCTGGCTTTAGTAGGATCTCGCCGGGCTTCTTTTTACGGGATAACCTACGCGCAAAAGTTCTCCGGAGAGTTGTCCGAACGGGGGTTTACCATTGTTTCCGGGATGGCGCGGGGGATCGATACTGCCGCTCATACGGCCGCGTTAAAGCGGCACGGACGGACCATCGCGGTCATGGGAAGCGGGTTTAATCATATCTATCCTCCTGAGAATCAGGCGCTCTTAGAAAAGATCATTCAATCCGGAGCAGTTGTTTCCGAATTTTCCATGGAGACCGGGCCGTGGAAACAAAATTTTCCCCGCCGTAATCGTGTTATCAGCGGGTTATCGCGGGGCGTTCTGGTAGTTGAGGCAGCCCGTAACAGCGGAGCATTGATCACGGTTGATTTCGCGCTCGAGCAGGGGCGGGAAGTCTTTGCGTTACCGGGCGCTCTTGGGTCAGGTAATTCCTACGGTACGCATGCATTGATCAAGCAGGGGGCGAAACTGGTTTCTTGCGTCGAGGATATTATTGAAGAGTTTGCTCCTCTGCAAACGTTGGATCAAAACTCTCTGTTACGGCCGGCTCAGCCCCGTACGGGGAGCAATGAGCCTCTTTCTTTGTGTCCTGAGGAGATGAGGGTGTATGATCTTATATCGCATCATCCTGTTTCTTTGGATGAGATAGCAGGACGGGTGAACCTGGATACTGCTTTTGTTTTGGGGGCGTTATTTCGGCTCCAGGTCCAGAAATTAATTAAACAGCTTCCGGGCAAACAATTTATAAGGGATCATGATGAAGAAAAAAAAATTAGTTATAGTTGAATCTCCCACCAAGGCTAAAACGATCGGCAAGATCATCGGCAGCGAATATTCGGTCGTCTCTTCTATGGGGCATTTGATCGACCTTCCCAAGAAAGACCTGGGGATCGATATTGAGAATAATTTCGAGCCTCATTACGTCGTTATTTTCGGCAGGAAGAAGATGCTTGCTGATCTGAAGAAAGAGGCCAAGAACAAAGAAGTGATCTATATCGCTACCGACCCTGACCGGGAAGGAGAGGCTATCGGTTGGCATTTGAAGAACAGGCTCTTTAAAGATAAAGAGGTTTACCGCGTTGAGTTCCATGAGATCACGGCTTCCGCGGTTAAAAGCGCATTTGAGCATCCGCGTGAATTCAAAATGCATATGGTTGAAGCGCAGATCGGCAGGAGGATCCTGGACCGGCTCGTCGGTTATTTCTTGAGCCCGTTATTATGGAAAAAGATCGTCCGTGGATTGAGTGCCGGCAGGGTCCAGTCGGTCGCACTCCGCTTGATCTGCGACCGGGAACGCCAGATCAATGCTTTCGTTCCCCAGGAATATTGGGAGATAGAGGCAGAGCTTTCCAAGTCTCAAGGAGAAGAGTGTGTCTTTACCGCAAAACTCGATAAACGGGAAGATAAAAAACTGGAAATTAAGAATAAGGAAGAAACAGATGCGATCATCCGGGAATTGCAGGGAGAGCAGTTTGTCGTCAGCGATGTTAAGAAGAGCGAGAAAAAACGTAATCCTGACCCTCCGTTCATTACCAGTACCCTGCAGCAGGAATCATTTAATAAATTAAAATTTAACGCGACTAAGACTATGATCGTCGCGCAGCAGCTCTATGAAGGTATTGATATCGGGGAAGACGGGCCCGTGGGGTTGATCACGTATATGCGTACGGATTCTACCGCGGTATCCAAGGAAGCGGTAGCTCTGGTGCGCGAATATATCCAAAAGAATTTCGGGCAGGATTATTTGCCGGATACTCCTCCTGTGTATAAGGTAAAGAAATTTGCCCAGGAGGCGCATGAAGCGATCCGGCCCTCTTTGGTGAGCCGCCATCCCGAAAGCATCAGGCAGTTCTTAAGCGCCGAACAATTCAGGTTATATGAGTTGATCTATAACCGTTTTGTCGCCAGCCAAATGACACCCGCGCGTTACGCGGTTATTTCGGTAACTCTTCAAGCGGGAAAATATACCTTTACCGCGAGCGGCAGTACCCTTATCTTCGAAGGTTTTATGAAAGTCTATAGTAAAACAAATGAAGAAGAAGAGGAGAAGCCTAAAGCAAAGAATGAGATCCCTGCTTTGGAGAAAGATGAAGGAGTGAAGCTGTTACAGCTTGTCCCCTCGCAGCATTTTACCAAGCCGCCGCCTCGTTTTTCCGATAGTTCCCTGGTCAAGGCTTTGGAAGAGGAAGGTATCGGCAGGCCTTCGACCTACGCGCCGATCATTGCGACCCTGATTTTGCGCGATTATGTGCGCAGGATCAAAGGGTATTTTCATCCGTCGGAATTGGGCTTTAAAGTCTGTGACCTGCTGGTTGAGTATTTTCCCAAGATCATGGATGTTAAGTTCACCGCGAATATGGAAGAAATGCTCGATGAAGTCGAGGAAGGCAATACCGATAAAATAAAAATATTGTCTGAGTTCTACGGGCCGTTTAAAACGAGCGTTGATTTCGCCCAGCAGAATATTCAGAAGGAAGTGATAACCACGGATGAGGTCTGCCAGCTTTGCGGCAAGCCGATGATCCTGAAATGGGGCAGAAAAGGAAAATTCCTGAGTTGTTCCGGCTATCCGGAATGCAAGAGCTCTAAATCCATTACCAGCGGGGTGAAATGCCCTTCTCCCGGCTGCGACGGAGAACTGATAGAACGCCGCTCCATCCGCGGATATTTTTACGGCTGTTCAAAATACCCTCAGTGTACGTATACCTCAAAGGCTTTGCCGGAAACCAAAACTTAAATGACCGATAAATATATCGAAAAATTTATCAGGTATTTAGAGATCGAAAAGAATTATTCAAAGCATACCATCCTGAATTACCACCTTGACCTGGAGGCTTTCCGGCTTTTCCTAGGGGAGTCTGATCTGGAAAAAGTCGATTATCTGGCCTTGCGTAAATACCTGGCGGCATTAAAAGAAAGAAAACTGGTTGCCCGGACTGTCGCCCGGCGGCTTTCTTCGCTTCGTTCATTCTTTAAGTTTCTGGTCCGGGAAGGTTTTTTGAAAAATAATCCTATCCTGGCGATATCAAGCCCCAAGCAGGATAAGCACCTGCCGTCTTTTCTGACTGAAGAAGAGGTAAGCAGGCTGATAGAATCAGCGTTCACGGACGATGAGCGGGGCAGACGCGACCGGGCGATCCTGGAGATGTTCTATAGTACCGGTATGCGTATCAGCGAACTCGTGGGTTTGAGTATCCCTGACGTCGATTTCTTCAGCTGTGTCGTCAAGGTGCTGGGGAAAGGACGAAGGGAGCGGATCGTCCCTATCGGGGACAAGGCGCTTGCGGCGCTCAGGGCGTACCTTGAGAACAGGAAAAAACAGACGGATGTATTGTTCCTGAATAAAAACAATACCCGTATCAGCGACCGGGGCGTGCGTAATATAGTCAAGAAATATATCCGTATCTGCGGGATCCCGCAGGGTGTCTCAGCGCATACGCTGCGCCATTCATTTGCCACTCATCTTTTAAACCGCGGGGCTGACCTGCGCAGTGTGCAGGAACTCCTGGGGCATGTGAATCTTTCGACAACACAGATTTACACGCATTTGACCACTGACCGGCTCAAAAGCGTCTATGATAAAGCTCATCCTCGGGCTTAAAGGACAGTATGTTCATCGTCTATGATATTGTCGCGTTTTTTGTGACACTTTTTTATTTGCCGAGGTATATACTCAAGAATAAATTCCATCCGGGCTTCCTGATGCGTTTTGGTTTCCTGCCGAAAACGGCCGTGTTCAAGGAACGGCCGGTTTGGATCCACGCGGTCAGTGTCGGAGAAGCGATGGCGGTTAAGAATTTAGCTGAAGCTTTACGCCGGGAATTTTCCGGGGTCAAATTCGTTATTTCTACGGTTACACCTACCGGCAATACTATCGCCAGGAATATTGCGCGGGATGGGGACGCCGTTTTATACCTGCCGCTTGATTTTAGTTTTATCGTCAACAAAGTCATTACGCGGATCAATCCCCGGCTCTTTATTATCGTGGAGACCGAGCTTTGGCCGAACCTGATCAGCTGCCTGTCCCAAAAGAAAATCCCGGTGATCGTGGTTAATGGAAGGATTTCCGACGCTTCCTATAAGGGGTATCGTTCCCTTAAATTCCTGCTGGCCTCATTTTTGAATAAAGTAACGTTGTTTTGTGTCCAGAGCCGGCGTGATGCCGAACGGTTCGCTGATATAGGGGTAGACAATACAATAATAAAAGTCGCGGGGAACATGAAGTTTGATAGAGAGGAGCCTTCTGTGCTCTTAGAGAAGCAAGGGCAGGATTACCGCTTGCGCCTGGGATTGAGCTCCCGGGAAAAATTTTTAGTCGCCGGTTCCACGCATCCGGGTGAAGAAGAAGAATTGTTGCGGGTCTATACGCGCCTTATGGCGTTATTCCCGGGATTGCGCCTCCTCCTGGCTCCGCGCCATCCTGAGCGGGCCGCGGAAGTAGAGAAAATAATCGTAAGCTTCGGGCTTTGCCCTCGGCGTTTTTCCCGGTTGACTGATAAACAGCCGTCTTTTAACGCTCGAACGATCATGGTCCTGGATACTATCGGTGACCTGGTATCGGTTTACCGTGCCGCGGATATCGTTTTTGTCGGCGGAAGCCTTATTCCCCGGGGCGGACATAATATATTGGAGCCGGCAGTACTGGGAAAGGCCGTTCTTTTTGGCCCGCATATGTTTAACTTCCGCGATATTACGGATCTCTTCTTATCAAATGATTCGGCGATCTCCGTCAGGGACGCAGCGGGGTTACAGGAAAGTATAACCCGTTTATTAAATGATCCCGGCCAATTAATACAGTTGGGACGGCGCGCTCAAGAGCTCATAGAAAAGCAGCGGGGGGCGACTGCCGCAACCGTACGTTCAATTAAGAGTATCCTATGTTAGAGATCAGGTTACGTAAAGAAAAGGCGGTCATGGTCCTTGACCTTTCCGGGACCATTGATATCGATGCCGCGAATTTTATCGAGAAGATCGGCTGGTGCCTGGATAACGGGTTTAAGAATATCGTCTGTGATCTTCAGGATGTCGGCATGATAGACTATCCCGGTTTGACTGTTTTGACGATCGCCTACAAAAACGTGCTTAACCATCAGGCGCACATGAAACTGTGCAATATTGCCGTGCATCTTAAAAAAGTTTTGTGCCTGGTTTATCTTGACCGGGTGGTTGATGTTTATGATAGCCTTGAGGCAGCCCTGAAAAGTTTTGAGGAAGAGCGTTCTATCCTTGAGATCCAGAAAAAGAAGCTGCGGCGCCGGTTTAAGCGCCTGCCGCTGGATATTCATATAGAACTTAAGTCAAAAATGTACGAAAAAGATTTTATCCGTGGGAAAGTTTTTAACGTAAGCGCGGTCGGGTTGCTCGTTTTTGCCGATAAGAATTACCCTCTCGGAGAGTTGTTGCGCGTTAAACTTTCTCTTCTTCCCACACCCGGGCTCATTGAACTTGATTGTAAGGTTTCTTGGCTCGTGCAGAAAGAGCTGCAGCCGCAGCTGTACCCGGGAATGGGCTTGGAGTTCTATAAATTAGATAACCAGACACAGAAGAAGATCGTGGAGTTCGTCGAGCGTAATCTTCCGTTGAGTTGCTCCGGCGATTAGGGAAGGCCTTTGGTTTATGGGGAACAAGAGGGTCAGATTTAAAGGAAGGCTTATCAGTTTAATGACGGAAAAGACGCTTCTGCCCAACGGCAGGGTCGTTCATTTGGATACGATCCGTCATCCGGGAGCGGCATTGGTCATTCCTTTGGTGAGTGAGCATGAGGTGGTTTTGTTAAAGCAATTCAGGCCGGTTGTCAATGCGTATTTATACGAGCTGCCTGCGGGAACGTTGAATAAGGATGAGTCCGCTTTAGCCTGCGCCAAACGGGAGATCATCGAAGAAACCGGATATGCGGCAGGCCGATTTACCAGGATAGGGGTGATCTATCCGGTGCCGGGTTACTCGACAGAAAAGATCACGATATTTAAGGCGCAGGGATTAAGAAAAGAAAAAGCATGTCCCGAGGCGGATGAAATTATAGAAGCGGTTGTGGTTACTCAAAAGGCATTGAGGCAGTTGTTCCGGTCAGGAAAGATCACTGACGCAAAAACGATATGCGCTTTTGCTTTTTGCGGCTGGTTATGATAATCAATCGCACAATTAAAGCCGGGAAAAAGAGTATTGAAGCGTTTTTGATCCCCTTGCTGGGGAAGAACCTTATTCTTTTGAAAGGCTCTCGAGGGTATATTATGTGCGGCTACCTTAATTTAAATGCCGCCCGGAAGTTCCGCGAGGCCGCAGTTAAGATCACCGGAATAAATACTATTGATGAAGCGTTAAAGGCGAATGTTCATTCATGCTCTCCCGCTGCGGCAAAGCTCGGTATCGCAAAAGGCCAGCCGGTAAAAGCAGTCCTCAAGATCATCGCTTAATTGAGAAACGAATATGCGTATTGTACGATTTTTATATCAAGGCCATATCTCCTGGGGTGTTGTAGAGAATAACGTTATCGCTGTGCTCAAGAGACATCCTTTCGGAAAACTTCAGTTTTCGGGCGCACGGATCGCTTTCTCTAAAGTCGAGTTATTCCCGCCCGCCAGCCCTTCCAAGATAATCCTTATCGGCCTTAACTACCGTGACCATGCCCGGGAATTCGGGATGGATGTCCCCCTCGAACCGGTTATTTTCCTGAAACCTCCGAGTGCGCTTATTGCCCATCAGGAAAATATCATATATCCGCGCGGTGTTAAGCGGCTGGATTATGAAGCTGAATTGGCCCTGGTCATTAAGAAAGAAGGCAGGTTCATTAAAGAAAATGATGCTTCGGATTATATCTTAGGGTACAGCTGCCTCAATGATGTTACTGCCCGCGATATGCAGAAGAAAGACGGCCAATGGACGAGAGCAAAGTCGTTTGATACCTTTTGTCCTTTTGGGCCCTGGCTGGAAACAAAATTACAACCGGGGGACCTTTCAATCGCTTCGTATTTGAACGGGGAAAGGAAACAGTTTTCTACGACTTCCGATTTGATCTTCTCGGTGCCGTTTCTGGTAGCGTATATTTCCCGGGTCATGACGCTCCTTCCGGGGGATATCATTTCTACGGGTACGCCTGCCGGTATTGGCAAAATGAAGAATCGTGATATAATAGAAGTTGAGATTGAAGGTATCGGAAGGTTGTGGAACCAAGTTGTCGCGGATACGAAACATTGAGAAAGTAAAGAAGTCAAAAGTTAAAAGGAAAAAGTCAAAAATAATGAATAAACCTTTACCTTACTTTTGGCTTTTGCCTTTTGACTTTCTAAGGCTTATGATTTTTAGGGGAGCAAGCAATGTTACATATTAAAGATCTGTCAGTTGAGGTTTCCGGTAAGCTCATCCTTAAAGATGTGAATGTGAATATTAAGAAGGATGAAGCGATGATCCTTTTTGGCCCTAATGGCAGCGGTAAGAGCACGCTGCTGAAAGCCGTTATGGGGTTCGGCGGCTTTAAAGTAATAAAAGGAGAGATCATTTTTAAGGATAAGCGTATCGATACGCTCCCTACTGAAGAACGGGTAAAACTTGGCCTGGGTATTATGTACCAGCATCCTCCTCAGATCAGAGGGGTCAAGCTTTCTCAGATAGCTTCTTTTTTATCAAGCGATTCCGTAAAGATCAAGGAAATGGCAGAGCATCTTTCGCTCCAGGAGCATCTCAACCGGGATATTAATCTTGGTTTCTCAGGCGGAGAGATGAAACGCTCTGAATTATTCCAATTGATGCTGCAGGATCCCGACCTTTTACTTTTGGATGAACCGGAATCAGGCGTTGATCTTGAAAATATTTCGATCATGGGGCCGCTTCTGGCCTCGGTTACATCGAGTTCCACATTTCTGCCGTCCAGTTTGCCCTCTTTGAGCAGTTGCCTCAACTTCTCTCTGGTCGCATCCGCTTTTCGCGTCTGATCTTCCGCAAAAGGAGCATTTTCTTCACTGCTTTCCGGACCCGTCAGCATATCGCTTACTCTCTTCTCAG
>CAZPNW010000178.1:0-14410 GCA_964588175.1 uncultured Planctomycetales bacterium | reverse complement strand
AGCCTGCCGCATCATTATTGTTTTTCGGCTTTAGAACAAAATAAGCCTGCGCTTTTTTATGAAGCAGAGCTTGCCATGCGTAAACAACTTGATTTTCCGCCTGTCCGGCACATGGGATTGGTTAAGGTCCGCGGGAAAAATGAAGCAAAGGTCCAATCGGTAAGCCAAAACCTTTTTGCTGTCCTTCAGGAGCAAGCGGCTCAGACAGATATTTCGGTCATATCGGTCAATCCCGGTGAACACATGAAGCTGCGGGGGAATTTTTATTGGCAGATCGTTCTGCATGCAGGTTCCGCGCAAAAATTAGCGGGCTTTCTGAAAAGTTCTTTAAAAAAGATTTCACATTCTGGTATAATAGTGACTGTTGATATTGACCCCTGGTAACTAAAACTTAAATACTATGAACATTGTTTTTTTCGGTAGTTCGCATTTTGGTGTGCCGTCTTTAAAAGAAATACTGCGGTTGGGGGCAGGTGTGTCCGCTGTGGTGACCCAGCCCGATAAACCCAAAGGCCGCGGCATGCATGTATCTTCGACCCTCATCAAAGCTACTGCCCAGGCTGCAGGCATCCCCGTTTTTCAACCGGCAGAGATAAATTCCCCGGAATCAGTCCGGTTCCTGAAGGAAGTGGCCCCCGACCTTTTTATTGTTATCGCTTATGGACAGATCTTATCGCAGGAAGTATTGGATATCCCAAAAGTCATATCGATCAATGCGCACGCATCAGTTTTGCCGAAATACCGGGGAGCCGCGCCGATCAATTGGGCTATCATGAACGGTGATACGGCAACGGGGGTGAGCATTATTAAAGTGATCAGAAAAATGGATGCCGGGCCGGTACTCTTAAAAAAAGTAGTTCCGGTTACACAAGAAGATACGGCTGTGGGCCTTGAGGAAACATTATCCGGCTTAACTGCTCAATTAGTAACTGAAGCGATACGTATGATCGAGCGCAGTGAATATACGCTTATCCCTCAGAACGAGGCTGAGGCTGTTTATGCTCCTAAACTGAAGAAAGAAGACGGGTTGATCGTTTGGCAGAATACCGCTCAATCGATTCAAAACCATATTAGAGGCTGTCTTCCGTGGCCGGGTAGTTTCACCTATTACCGTTCACAGATCGTTAAAATATATAAATCAGCGATATTGGAAATGCATCCCTATGAGCATCATCAACCAGGCTGCGGCAGTATCCTTCATGCCGATAAAAAAGGGATTGTTGTGGTTACCGGGCAAGGTTGTATCCAAATCCTGGAATTACAGCTTCAGGGGAAACGGGTCATGAGAGCTGAAGAGTTTATTGCGGGCCATAAAATTCAAACCGGTGAAGTATTCGGCAAAAAGTAGTTGCATGCATATTAAATTTTGATATAATATTTACTCACTTGTTTTTCAACATCCTACGTCAACAAAAGTATATAATCGTCAATTAATTAAACAAAATCATGCCAGAATTACGAAAAGATCCTGTTATCGGCCGATGGGTTATCATCGCTACTGAACGGGCTCGCAGGCCCGACCAGTTTGCCGGCGCGCAGGCTGAAAACCGGACGGAAAAACCCTGTCCTTTTTGTGAAGGCAAAGAATCACAGACTTCTCCGGAAATTTATTCGGTCCGCCAAAAACTATCGGCTCCCAATACTCCGGGATGGGATGTGCGGGTTGTCCCCAGTGTTACGCCGTTCTTGCGAATTGAAGGTGAACTTGACCGCCGCGGCAAAGGTTTATATGATGTGATGAACGGTATCGGCGCTCATGAGATCATCATCGAGACCAATGAGCATATCGCGGGAATGGCGGACTTAAGCGTTGAACAGATCACCAAAGTGATCACCTGTTATGTTGACAGGATCGTCGACCTGGAAAAAGACAAACGCTTTAAATACGCCCTGGTTTTTAAGAACTATGGCTGGATCGCCGGAGGGGGCAGTGTAAAACATTCCCGTTCGCAATTGATAGCTACGCCGGTTAACCCCAAACGCGTCAAAGAAGAACTTGTCGGCGCGCGGCATTATTATGAACTTCATGAACGCTGTATTTTTTGTGATTTAATAAAGCAGGAACTCGACTCAAAAGATCGCCTTATCCTGGATGTTGACGGTTTTATCGCGATCAGCCCTTTCGCGTCACGCTTCCCTTTTGAAACATGGATACTTCCTAAAAAACATTCTTGTGATTTTGTGAATCTCGATATGCCCAGCCGTACTAATCTTGCGCGGATCATGAAAGCGGTACTTTCGAAATTAAAAAAAGGGCTCAATGACCCGGCGTTTAACTACGTTTTACATACCGCTCCCTTTAAACGGCAGAAAGGGGCGTATTGGAGAAGTATTGAAGATGATTATCACTGGCATATTGAAATTATGCCTTCGTTGACTAAAGTAGCCGGCTTTGAATGGGGGACAGGTTTTTATATATGTCCTATGCCGCCTGAAACTGCTGCAAAGTTTTTACGTGATGTAAGTGTCAGTTAGTAATCGCCGGGTGACGCTAAATAAAGATTTAAGGTGCATGAAATAAAGAAACAATGACCCGCACCTCGTAAACGTGCATAAAATTTCCTTCGGAAATTTTATGTGCACACTCGGTCGGGTTTGCGGCAGAAAGCCGCATACCGGCGCAATACAGATCTGCGCCGGGTGACGCTAGACAAAGCTTTAAGGTGCTCAAATGTCAGAATTACGCAGAGATACAATAACAGGCAGGTGGGTTATCGTTGATACCGACAGCCCCGCAAAACCATCCGATTATGAGCGGGAAGCTCAAGCCTTAAAAGGCGGAGTCTGCCCTTTTTGTTACGGGAATGAGTCTCAAACTCCTCCTGAGATCGTGGCTATCAGGGAGCCGAGTACTACGCCTAATACTCCCGGCTGGCAGGTCCGTGTCGTTTCAAATAAATTCCCCGCCCTGCAAATAGAAGGTGACCTGGACCGTAGAGGCATGGGGATCTATGATATGTCTAACGGAATTGGCGCCCATGAAGTAGTCATAGAAACTCCGTATCATACTAAAGGATTTTCCGATCTTTTAGAGCCTGAAATTGAAAATGTTATTACGATGTGCATGCAGCGCACGCTTGATCTTTTAAAAGACAAGCGCTTTAAGTATATTATGATATTTAAAAATGTGGGTGCAGCCGCAGGGGCATCAATGGAACACCCGCATACGCAGATCGTAGCGCTCCCGATGGTGCCTAAAAATGTTAAGGAAGAGATATTAGGCGCTCACAAATATTTTGAATACCGTGACCGGTGTTTGTATTGCGACATGCTGCGCCAGGAAACCCAGGATAAAGAACGCATTGTATCGGAAAACAAGCTTTTTATCGCGTTTTGCCCGTTTGTTTCCCGGTTCCCTTTTGAAATATGGATCGTCCCTAAAAGGCATAATAGTTTCTTTTGCCTGATGTCTTCAGAGGAAAAGCCGGCGCTCGCGGCAATTATGAAAGATACCGTGGGAAAGCTCAAACGTGTTTTCGGTGATCTGGCGTATAATTCTATTATACATTCCTCACCTTTAAATAGTGAAACGAGTATCGATAGTTATCATTGGCATATGGAATTCATGCCGAAATTGACCCGTGTGGCGGGATTCGAATGGGGGACAGGTTTTTATGTGGTACCGACGCCCCCTGAAGTTGCGGCGAAATATTTAAGAGAAGAAGAACCACAGCAAACTAAAGTTGGTTAAGTATTAACCGTGTAAAAGGAGGAAACGAAATGGCAGTAAAAGTTGGAATTAACGGTTTTGGCAGGATCGGCAGGATGGCATTTCAGGCTCTTTGTGATAAAGGGCTTTTAGGCAAGACCTTAGATGTCGTAGCTGTCGTCGATATTTCTACTGACGCGAACTACTTCGCGTATCAGATGAAATATGATTCTATCCATGGGAAATTTAAGCATACCGTGTCTACGGAAAAAAGCGATGCCGGCAAGGAAGAAGCGGATACCTTAGTGGTAAACGGCCATAAGATCAAATGTATCATGGCCACCAAGAGCCCTGCTGAATTGCCCTGGAAACAACTGGGTGTCGAGCTGGTCATTGAAGCTACAGGATTGTTCACGGATTCAGAAAAAGCTTCCGGACATTTGAGCGCCGGAGCTAAAAAAGTCATTATTACCGCGCCCGGAAAAGGCGAGGTCAAAACTTTAGTTATCGGCGTTAATGAGTTTGAATATGACCCGAAAAAACACGCGATCGTTTCGAACGCCTCCTGCACGACCAATTGCCTTGCGCCGCTTGTCCATGTGCTTTTAAAAGAAGGCATCGGCATCGAAACAGGCTTAATGACGACGATCCACTCATATACTGCTACACAGAAGACCGTTGACGGCCCTTCGAAGAAAGATTGGAGAGGGGGGAGAGCCGCGGCAATTAATATTATTCCTTCCACCACCGGCGCCGCAAAGGCAGTCGGAGAAGTATTGCCTGCGGTAAAAGGCAAGTTAACCGGGATGTCTTTTCGTATCCCGACCGCGGATGTATCAGTGGTTGACCTGACGTTCCGTTCTGCCCGGGATACTTCTATTGAAGAAATAGACGGGTTGCTTAAAAAAGCTTCCCAGTCATATTTAAAAGATATCCTGGGAGTTTCCACGGAAGAGTTAGTCTCAACCGATTTTATCCATGACAGCCGGTCTTCTATCTATGACGCGCTGGCTTCACTACAGAATAATTTAAAAGGGGAGAAACGATTCTTTAAGCTTGTTTCCTGGTATGATAATGAATGGGGATATTCTTGTCGAGTTGTGGATCTCTGTGAATTTATGGCTAAAAAAGGGTTATAAGAGGCATTCCACGAAAGATAATACAAAAAAGGCGGAAGGTTATCTCCGCCTTTTTTGTTTATACTGACCTGAAGCCTTAATTAAAAGAATGAATACTGTTTTATCAGGTACGATCATCCTTATAGGATTAAGCGGCATCGTTGCGCAGATAGTTTTATTACGCGAGTTATTGACAGCGTTTTACGGCAATGAACTTATTATTGGCGTAGTTTTCGCGAATTGGGTTTTATGGGAATCTCTGGGAGTGATCTTAACCGCCCGGAGCTTAAGCCGGATTAAAAACGCCTTAAATCTCTATAGCGTTTTTTTGTTGGTTTTTGCTCTCGCATTTCCTGTTTCTATTTACTTGGCGCGGGTTAGTAAAACCATAATGGGATTTCATGTCGGTGAGGCAACCGGGTTTCTTGCCGTGTTTCTGGCAACGCTGGGGGTTAATTCGGTAGTGGGTTTTCTTCACGGAGGATTGTTCAGCTGCGCGTTAAGATTAAACGCGAAATCCCCGGGTTCACCGGCACCGGGTATTTCGATGGTATACGTGCTGGAAACAGCAGGTACCCTTCTGGGAGGGATAGTATTAAGCTTCTTTTTTTTAGGGCACTGGAACTCTTTTCAGACAGCATCCCTTATTGCTCTGGCTCATTTAAGCGCTGTTGTCATCGTAAGCGCTTTTTTCCTGCAGGGGCTCACCCGGCGTTGCCTTTTGGTCCTATCGATCAGTTCGGGTTTATTCTTTTTAGCGGTGCCTGCCGATCGTATGCATAAATCCTCTCTCGCCATTCAATGGAAGGGAGTTGAAATACAGGAATATAAAAACTCAGTTTATGGGAATATCATGGTAACCAGGCGTCTTGGGCAGCAAACCGTTTTTTATAATGGTATCCCCGCCGTAGTGACACCGCTGCCCGATATCGTTTCACTTGAAGAGTTCTCGCATTTTCCCCTGCTTTTACATGAACAACCGAAAAATATCCTGGTGATCAACGCCGCAGCCGGAGGTTTTATCCGTGAAATACTCAAACACAACCCTGAGCGCCTGGATTACCTGGAATTAGACCCGGAAGTCATCGCGATGCTTAAAAAGTACCCTACGGCTCTCACTGCTCAGGAATTATCTGACCAGCGCGTGCGGATATTTCCTGTTGACGGGGCATTTTTTATACGCACGACCGATATGAAATACGATGTTATTTTCATCGGCGTCGCAAGTCCGGTTGATTTAACCATGAACCGTTTTTTTACGATCGAATTCTTTAAATTGCTGAAAAAGAACGCGAATCCCGGATCTATAATCGCCTTGCGAATGCCCGGTTCACAGACCTATATCAGCAAGGAGCTTCTTGATCTGAATTCTTGTATTTATCACGGGCTTAAAAGCGTTTTCCCCTCTGTGCGTGTGATCCCCGGCGATCTTACGCTCTATTGTGCTTCAGACGACAACAAAATTTTAAGTTTGAGCGCGCTGGACCTAATGCGGCGCTTTGATGAGCGCTTGATACGCAGTCCGCTGATCTCGTTGCCTTACCTTCGCTATCGGTTTAATGCTGAAGCTGAAGGCAAATTCTTGAATTCCCTGCACAATACCGCAGCAGGTATAAATCGAGATATGGCACCGATTGCCTTATATTATATGCAGGCATTTTGGAATAAACAATTTTCACCCGCCCTGATGAGTTTTTTCGGCCGTTTGAGAGTATTTAATATGCCTATGGCTGCGGCAATTATATTCTTCGGTTTAGTTCCATTTTTATTGATCTTTCGTAAAAAACCGGAAAAACTCCGGGATTTCTCCATGCTCTCTTGTATCGCTTCAACCGGATTCGCGGGCATGCTGCTCAACCTTATATTGATCTTTGCGTTTCAGGTGTATTACGGGTATATATATCAATGGATAGGGGTTTTAGTAGCCGTTTTTATGGCGGGGGCGGCAATGGGGAGTTTTATGATGACGCGCTGGATAAAAACGGCTGAAAAATCATTCCGGCTTTTATGTTTTTTTGACGGGGCAGTCATTATGTTATCTTTATTGCTGGCCTTTTCTTTAAGAGAAAATTTTATCTATACTTGGTCTGCATATGCGAGTTTTTTGATCTTTTTCTTGATTTCGGGAACATTTGTCGGCGCGGAGTTCCCTCTTGCGTGCCGGTTATATTTAAAATCGCCTCAAGATGCAAGCCTGGCTGGTAGTGTGCTTTATTTTGCAGATCTCACCGGAGCCTGGGGAGCTGGTTTACTTGGTGGAGTTTTCTTTATACCGATTTTGGGAGTATTCAAGAGTTGTATGCTTCTTGCTGTATTAAAAACAACCAGTTTGTTTCTGCTTATTGTTGCAAGAACAAAAGAGTAACTCCTCCAGTTTGTGACCACACTAAGATTTTCCCCGTTTCGCATCTTTTATAAGAAGATGACTCCTCCACCTCGCAGCGTGCTCGAAATTTTCTTTGAAAATTTCTTCACGCTCGATAGTAACCCGCACCTCGTAAGCATGCGCCGATTTTCTTCGAAAATCTTTGCGCATACTCGGTGGGGTTTGCCGCAGAAGGCGGCATACCGGCGCAATTCCGATTTGCGCCGGGTGACGCTAGATAAAGCTTTTAGGTGCTCAAAAGTCAATAGAAAGGAGAAAGAGGACGTTTACATTTATTTATCATTTATGTAAGATAAACAGCAAGTAGGTTGAATAACCGAAAGGAGCGGTAAGTTATGAAACCGTATCCTGAACTCTCAGATTTACAAAATCCAGAAGGAGATCCATTTAAAGCATTTTTGAGCGACAGCCTGGAAAGTTGCTTAAAGGCCGTTAAGGCTCAATCGGGCTCAATATTCCTGCTCGATAGCGTAAATAAGAATGAACTTTTTCTCGAAGTTGCCCGCAATAAAGAAGGCAAAACCTTTGATAATATTAAAATACGTTTGGGTGAACGTATCGTAGGTAAAGTCGCCCAGGAACGAAAACCTCTTTTTATATCTGACCTTGACCGGGAAAAGGAGTTTGAGTCTATGCCCCGGTATCTTCATTATACTTCTAAATCATTCCTTTCGATCCCCCTGGAGCATGCGCATGAGTTGATCGGCGTAGTCAATATTACCGACAAGATAAGCGGAGCGGCTTTTAATAACAATGATTTCTATAACGTTTTACGTATTTCCCGGGACTTAGGCGTTGCTACGGATATGCTTAAAGAATATCTGGAGCGGCTGCGAGAAACGAATTTGAGCCTTTTGATGCGGCTTAATGATTTAAAGGGCGCGATCGCCCGTAACAATAAATACTGCACTTTGGGGAAATTAGCGGGAGATATCCTGCATGCTATAAACGGACCCTTAGACGGCATTATCCGCTATGTTAATTTAACCTATCACGGATTAGGAAACGAGACTTCGGGAAAAAGCTATTTGAAGAATGCTGCTGACGGCCTCGCCAAGCTCACCCGAATGGTTAATTCTATCGTTACCTTAAGACGGGTCATCCCTGATGAGCAATCGACGATCGATGTTACTCAGGAGCTTAAGAATTGTCTTGGTGCATTGAGCAGTGATTTAAAAGCAAAGCATATAAAAGTTCAGGAGTTTTTACTTCCCTATACATTGTTAGTCCCTGATTTCGGATTAAAACTCGTTTTTTCAAGTATTTTACAGAATGCTGCCGAAGCAATGCAGCAGGGGGGGACGGTAAGTATTTATTCGCAAGTTCAAAGCGGACACCTTGAAATTCGATTCACTGATACAGGGACCGGCATTCCTGAAAACCTGATCAAAAAGATCTTTGAGCCTTTTTTTACTACCAAAACTGATGCCGGCGCGTTGGGACTGGGTTTAACTATTGCGTATGAAATAGTGCAAAAATATAAAGGGTTCATTTTTATTGAAAATGTCCCCGCAGGAGGAACGTCTGTTACGCTGGCGTTACCTGTTGCGGTATAACTCTCTCCACGAAAACGAGTAGGCCCTTCAATAGCTCCCGTGCCTGTATGCCGGCATATCGGATGAGCTATAGTAGTGAAATCCCATTCGAGAAAGAAGGGCTTACTCAGTTTCTCCCTCTAAAAAATATTTTTTTGCAGCACCATTAATATATTTGACAACCATGCCAATTTATTATATATTAAACAAACATGCGTTGAACATGTGAATTTATCCGCAATACGTATTTTTTCTGTAAATCGTTTAAGGATTAATCTTACAAAAGGAGTAATCAATGAGCAAGAAAACAGTAAAAGATTTAAATTTAAAAGGGAAAACAGTGCTCATGCGCGCTGATTTTAATGTCCCCTTAGACGCCAATTTATCTATTACCGATAATACCCGTATCAGGGAGACGATCCCGACGATCAAGTATATCCTGGAACAGGGCGCGCACAAGATCGTGTTAATGAGCCATTTGGGAAGGCCTGATGGAAAACGCGTCGAGAAATACAGCCTTAAGCCCGTAGCCGCCGAATTAACTAAGCTCGCAGGTGTCGCGGTTAAAATGCTTGATGATTGTGCCGGGGAAGCGGTAAAGAATGAGGTTAAAGCCGCAAAAGAAAAGATCGTCCTTTTAGAAAACCTTCGTTTCCACGCGGAGGAAGAGGCCAATGACGCTGTTTTCGCGAAAGATCTTGCCTGCCTGGGCGATGTTTATGTTAATGACGCTTTTGGGACAGCGCACCGCGCTCATGCTTCCACTGCGGGCGTGACAAAATACCTGGAATCAGCGGCGGGATTCCTTTTAGAAAAAGAGATCATTTATTTGGGCAATGCCGTGCAAAACCCTCAAAAACCTTTTGCCGTTATCTTAGGCGGGTCTAAAGTTTCCGATAAAATCGGTGTCATTGAGAATTTGCTCCCCAAATGCGATACGATCCTGATAGGCGGCGGCATGGCGTACACGTTTTTGAAAGCGCAAGGAAAACCGATCGGTAATTCAAAACTTGAAAAAGATAAAATTGATTTAGCGAAGAGCCTTCTTGAAAAAGCCGTTACCATGAAAAAAGAGATCGTCCTGCCGGTTGACCACGTGATTGTAGAAACCGTTGACGCGAATGCGAAAACTGAAATGTGCGGTGAATCTATTCCTGACGGCAAGATTGCTGTCGATATAGGGCCGAAAACCATTGAACTGTTCAAAAATAAATTAAGGCCCGCCAAAACTATTGTCTGGAACGGCCCGTTAGGGATCTTCGAAATGGACGCGTTTAGTAAAGGCACGCAAGCAGTGGGAGAATTTATTGCGACGCTTAAAACAACCAGTATTATCGGCGGCGGCGATACCGCCGCGGCTGTAGCGAAATTCAAATTACAGGATAGAATGACGCATATCTCAACCGGCGGGGGAGCCAGCCTAGAATTCCTTGAAGGTAAAGTCCTCCCGGGAGTTGCCGCATTAACTGATAAATAACCATAGTAGGTAAGATGAATAAAAAGCAGTTTTTGATCTCTTGGGTGATGGGAAGTGCTCTGTCAGTGATTTTGCTGGTTACTCCCAAAATCACGACCTGGCAGAATGGGTTGCTCATTTTAAGACAGGATAAAGCATTTCTCGCCCCGTTAGTTAACTGGAGCCTGGTTAGTTCCTATTGTTTAATAATACTTATTATCGGCGGTTTACTCATTTACTCTTTTCGGGATAAAAATAAATGATGAAGAACGACCGTTTTATCTTAAGCGTGTGTATGCTTGCCCTGATCTTAGGGTGTGCCACTGCGGCTAAAAAAGAGCTTCCTCACGATTCAAGTGCGCAAATCTTAGAGCTCTCAGAAATTATCGCTCGGAAAGATGCTGATATCTTGAAAAAAGAAGCTGAGGTCATAGCATTACAGAAGTTATTGAACGATAAAGACATCGTGATAAAAGAAAAAGACGTAAAAATCGATGTATTAAAGAATAAATTAAAAAGTTTCGGTGTTTTTGAGTAATTCTTGAGAATGCCTGCGATAAATGCCGTTTTATTTGACAGGGGGTCATTTCTAGGGTATACTTATTTTTCCTCATTTAATTATTAGAAAGGCATAACTTATGCGTAAAACGATTATAGCCGGTAATTGGAAAATGTATAAAACGATCCCTGAAGCCATAGAGCTGGCTAATGGGCTTAAGAGAGAGCTTTTTGAATTGGACGGCCAAACGATTGAAATTGTCCTTTGCCCGCCTTTCACCGCGCTCAGCGAAGTTTCTGAGGTCACTCAGAATTCGAATATCAATTCAGGAGCGCAAGATGTGTATTGGCAGGAAGAGGGCGCTTTTACGGGGGAAGTTTCCTGCAAGATGCTTAAAGACGCCGGGGCGCACTTCGTGATCATCGGACATTCCGAACGCAGGCAGTTTTTCGGAGAGACAAATGATTCGGTCAATAAAAAACTAAAAGCCGTGTTAAAGAACGGGCTTATCCCGATTGTCTGCGTTGGAGAGAGCCTGCAAGAGCGAGAGCTGGGAAAAACCTTTGATGTCCTTAATAACCAGGTGCATAATAGCTTAAAGGATATAAACAAAGAAGAAATGGTTCGCACGGTTATTGCGTATGAACCGGTTTGGGCTATAGGTACCGGTAAAACCGCAACACCGAAACAGGCCCAGGAAGTCCAAGAGTATATAAGAGGTTTATTGGTCAAAATGTTCGATAAAGAGACAGCGGTGAGCGTGCGGATACAATATGGAGGCAGTGTAAAACCGGATAACATTACTGAATTAATGAATCAACCGGATATTGACGGGGCTTTGGTCGGAGGGGCAAGCCTGACGGTTGAATCGTTCAGTGAAATAGTGAAACGGGCACAAAAGGTGAAAAAATGATGGGGTTAATTGTCGCGGTACACGTGATTGTTTGTATAGCTTTAATCATCTTGGTTTTGATACAGAGGGGAAAAGGCGGGGGATTGGTGGAGAGTTTTTCAGGAATTGAATCGATGTTGGGGACTAAGACCAGTTCATTTTTGACCAGGTCGACAACCATATTATCGGTTATATTCTTTCTTACCTGCCTGAGCCTGGCACTTTTATCAGTCAAGCAAAGTAAATCATTAATGCAGAATGCACCCAAAAAAGCCTCTGCGGTCAAAGCTGCTGATACACAGGCTGCGGCTGTTCAGCCGCAAACCCAGGAAAAAGCTGTACCGGTAACTCCTGCTGTCCCGGAAAAGCCTCAAGCCCCGCAAGCGCCTGCGCAACCAACAGCCGTTAAAACTACGCTCCCGGCGGCTCAGACGGCAGTTGACCAGGAAAAACAAGCAGCACAGAAAACCCAATAGTACCTACGGTAGATGTCTCTTGTCTTAAAGCAAGAACCATATAATACATCCCGGGAGTATGCAGTCTTGAGATTGAAATTTTTTATTGAAAGGCTATCATTTGTAATGATAGCCTTTTTTATTTACACAAATGCTCCTGCGCAGGATTATGGGGACGCGTATGTTTCCGGGTCGATCGCTGATGCGCGGACCCTGGTCCCCATCTTGGCGGCTGATTCGGCATCATCTGAAATATGCAGTATGATCTTTAACGGTTTAGTAAAATACGATAAAGACGTCAGCCTGGTTGGCGACCTTGCGGAAAGCTGGGAGATACAGGATGATGGCTTACAGATCGTTTTTCATTTAAGAAAAAACGTTTCTTGGCATGATGGCGCGCCGTTTACCGCGGGAGATGTCGAATTCACCTATTCTAAACTGATCGATCCCGGCGTTAAGACCCCCTATAGCGGCGACTTTGAACGGGTTGAGTCTTTTGAGATCATTGACGATCATACCGTCAAAGTAAAATATAAAGAACCGTTCGCTCCCGGATTGTCGAGTTGGGGGATGCCGATCATGCCTCGTCATTTACTGGAAAAAGAAGATTTAAATAGTACTCCTTTTAGCCGCCGGCCGGTAGGGACGGGGCCGTATATTTTTAGATCATGGACCGCACAGGAGAAGATCGAGCTGATATCAAACCATGCCTATTTTGAGAAGAGGCCTTATATCGACCGCACTATCAGCCGTGTCATTCCTGACGAGGCCACAATGTTCCTTGAGTTGCAAACGCGAGGCATTGACTCTTGCGGGCTTACTCCGCTGCAATACCTGCGCCAGACTGATACCGCATTTTTCAGGAAAAACTACCGCAAATTTAATTTGCCGAATTTTAGCTATATTTATTTAGGTTATAATTTATCCAATCCTCTGTTCAGCGATAAGCGCATCAGGCAAGCGTTCAATTACGCCGTTAATAAAAAAGAGGTCATTGATATGGTGCTTTTGGGGTTAGGCAGGCAATTGACCGGCCCTTTTATCCCAGATTCCTGGGCTTATAACCGTGAAGTTAAAGAAGCTGCGTTTGATCAGGCAAGAGCCCGGCAGCTACTTAAAGACGCAGGATGGGCCGATAGCAATACTGATGGCTGGCTTGAAAAAGAAGGGAAAGTCTTCGAGTTTACTATCATTACAAACCAGGGCAACCAAGAGCGTATCAAAGTTGCAGAGATCATACAGCGGCAGCTCCGTGATGTCGGTGTTAAAGTTAAGATTAAAGTCGTGGAATGGAGTGTTTTTCTGACAGAATTTATCAATAAAAAGGATTTTGAAGCGGTACTGTTGGGTTGGTCACTCTCACGGGACCCCGATAATTTTGATATTTTTCATTCTTCAAAGACCCGGGAAGGAGAATTCAACTTTGTTGGATACCGCAATCAACAAGTCGATGACCTCTTAGTTGAAGCCCGGCGGGTATTCAACCAGGAAAAAAGGAGATCCTATTACCATCAGATCCACCAGATCATTTATGATGATCAACCCTATATGTTCCTGTACGCTCCTGATAATTTGTCGATCCTTAATGCCCGTTTTAACGGGGTAAAGCCTGCGCCTCTTGGCATAGGATATAATTTTATTGATTGGTGGGTAAAGAAACAGGAACAAAGGTATAATAGAATAAGTCAAAAGTAAAAAGTAAAAAGGCAAAAGTAAAAAGGCAGGATTTTAATGGGTCGGTATATTATTAGGCGGTTAGTGGGGATAATTCCGTTGCTCTTGGGGATAACCATATTGAGTTTCTTTATGATCCATTTGGCTCCCGGAAAACCTTCGGTGTTGCAGGAATCGATGAATCCGAAGATATCTATGGAAGTCAGGAACCGTTTGGAAAAACTTTATGGGTTGGATAAGCCGCTGCCGGTCCAGTACCTGCTTTGGTTACAGCGGTTACTCAGGTTAGACTTTGGACGTTCTTTGGGAGATGACAGGCTGGTCATAGAGAAAATATCCGAGCGTATACCGGTAACCTTGACTATTAACATCCTTTCGATGGTTGTCTTATTCCTCATTGCGGTGCCGTTGGGCATCCAATGCGCCGTAAAAGCCGGGACCTTTTTTGACCATTCCGTGACCATTCTGCTTTTTTTGCTTTTTGCTGCGCCTACATTTTGGTTGGCGCTCTTGCTTATGCAGTTCTTCGGGATAACGTTAGGCTGGCTTCCTATTTCAGGATTAAAATCGCTCGATTATGAATATTTTACCTGGTGGCAGAAAATCGGAGATTTATCAAGGCATTTATTCCTGCCGGTCGTAGTTTCTGCAGTAGGAAGCCTCGCGGGGGTAAGCCGGTATATGCGTTCAAATATGATTGAAACTTTGCAGCAACCCTATATTTATACCGCCCGGGCCAAAGGCCT
>CAZPNW010000177.1:0-3914 GCA_964588175.1 uncultured Planctomycetales bacterium | reverse complement strand
GGGATATCTCTGAAATATTAGAAGCCGGCCGCTGGGCGCCGTCAGGTTTAAACAATCAACCCTGGCGATTCCTGGTCATTAAAGACCAAACTCAGAAAAACGGCTTGTTGGATTTCACCAAGTACGCAGCTGTTATTAAATCAGCGCCCTGTGTGATCGTTGTATGCATGGATAACTCGGTATTGTATAACAGGGATAAAGACCTTATGTCTATGGGCGCCTGTATTCAGAATATGCTGCTTGCCGCCTATTCTTTAGGCATAGGAACATGCTGGTTAGGGGAGATAGTGAATAAAAAACAGGAAGTTGCCCGTTTTCTTAAGCTTCATGCTGATCTGGAAGTCATGGCAGTTATAGCATTGGGGTACCTTGATGGAGAGATGCGGCCAGGTTCCAGAAAACCTCTCGAAAGCTTACGTATTGGCGCATAAATTTTTATGTAATAATTGAAATATTATGAAACTTTTTGCTCCTTCGCGCGTTTAATAAGATGGAGAAAGGGTTTGGGCGAGTATCTACAAAGGCAAGGGCTATGCAGCATTTAACCGATGAGCAATTGATCTTGAGTTATCAGAAAGGAGAGCCAGGGGCTATGGATGAGCTGTTAGGCCGATATAAAAATCCGGTCTATCATTTTAGTTACCGGCTTTGCCTGAATGAAACTGAAGCTCAAGATATAACGCAGGAGGTTTTCTTGCGCGTCCATCAATACAAGGACGACTATAAACCTCTTGCTAAGTTTTCCACGTGGCTCTTCTGTATCGCGCATAACGTGTTTATCAGCAGGGTGCGTAAACAAAAATGGTTTGTTGTGTGGCCGCGAAAACACGATTGCCCTGAGGAATATGTTGAATTCCCCAGCCCTGACCCGACTCCAAGCGATGCGGCCCAAGAGCGCGACTTTTCCGCTCTGGTGCAGCGCTCTATACAAAGCCTTCCCTTTCTCCAAAGAGAAGCTTTGATCTTACGGGAGTATCAAAATCTTGATTACCAGGAGATATCAAAAATATTAAATCAATCCCTGGGCACAGTGAAAACACTTATTTACCGCGCGCGGCAGAGCTTGAAGATAAAACTTCTTCCCTATGTAGCGGAATCTAAGGGAGGTTCCTATGAATAAATGTTTTATGTTTGAAGAGATCAGCAGGTATGTGGATAATGAATTAACAAGCGCAGAAAAAGAGATTGTCGAGAAGCATCTTAAAGAATGCGCTTTGTGCAGCCAGGAGTTGGCGCATTTACAGGCGCTTTCCGGGCAGCTCAAACGTTGGCATGTCCCTGATCTTGATGCAAATTTCCAGAACGCGGTGATCAAAGAAGCTGTGCGCCGGGATACCGAAAGGGGCGCAGTGAAAATGAAGAAGCAATCGTGGTCAATTTTAGTTCCTTCGAGTGTGGCGGTAACGCTCTTGATCGTTATGTTCTTTGGCCAGATGTATATGCACAGAGGCCTGCAGGGGCGGATCAGGCAGGCGGCTGATGATATCAGGGATCCCTCCGGTCCACAAATGTCCGCGTTTGATAAAACAAACAACAAGCCTGTAGAGTATGAACCCTATTACACGCGCTCCGAAAGGCTTTCACCGGGAAAAGCAATGCAGTTACCGGCGGCCGGGCTCACTCGTTCCAGCAGTCAGGCCGAAGAGCGGTGGAATGAACGTTCTGCCGGTCAGGCAGGAGAGGGGGATTATTCTAACCAGGCGGTGATCGTAATCCAACCGGTTTTACCTGCTACCGGCCAGGGAGACATGATCATCCGCATCGCAAATATGCGCCTGGTAGTTGAAGACGGCAATAAGGCATATAAAGACGCATTAGCGATCTGTAATTCTTTAGGAGGGTATCTTGCTTCATCACAGCTCTATAAAGATGAGGATGGCCGGGATGCGGGTGTTGTGGTCATGCGTATCCCGAAAGATAACTTTCTTACTGCTTTGGATAAACTGGCGATATTGGGTAAGGTAGAACAAAGCTCTACCAGCAGTCAGGATGTCAGGCAGGAATATTTTAATACGAAAGCGCGCTTAGATGCCGCTATGGTCGTGTATAATAAGATGCTTGAGGCGCTGCAGAAAAAACAAGCGACAATACATGAGGCGATAAGGATGGAATCGGCATTGACCCCCGTCTTGCAGCGTATTGAAGAGATAAAGAATAAGTTGGAATCACTTAATAACGCGGTGTCGTTTACTACGGTTAATCTCAGTTTCCATGAGGCGGAGGCTTCGGCAAAGCTTTTAAAAGAAATGCGATCCAGCATAAAAGAACGAGTATTAACCGCAAGCATTAAAACGCTCAAGTATTTTCTTACCGCTGTCCCTATGGTTATCGCCGTCATCATAGGCGGTGTTTTCCTGATAGTGATAGCACTTTTGGTAAAATATGTAATAATGTCGATATTTAAACGAGGCTAAAATCTTTCTTAAGGGGCCAGGGAAGAGGAGTTGTGCTCTTTCCCTGGCCTTAATTTTAATGCGCAGATGGCCGATAAAATAGTGAGATTGATCACGTTGATACGCAAGCAGGTGTCCGGGGAAACGGTCCCGTCTGTTACGGAAATTTCTTTTAAAGCTCAACCCTACCTGGTTTTGATCTCCTGTATCTTAAGCCTGCGCACGAAAGATAAGACGACCCTTGAAGCCAGTAAGCGTTTGTTTGCTGTGGCGGATAATCCGCGCGATATGCTGAAACTTAGTGTGCCTGACTTGCAGAAATTGATCTATCCGGTCGGTTTTTATCGTAATAAATCAAAGGTTATCCTTGAGGCAAGCAGAAAGATCATTCATGATCATGGCGGCAGTGTCCCTTCCCGCAGGGAAGATCTGCTTGCTTTTAAAGGCGTGGGGAGAAAAACAGCGAATTTAGTGCTGGGGTTGGGGTTCCATATACCTGCAATCTGCGTAGATACCCATGTGCACAGGATCTCTAACCGGCTTGGCTGGGTTAAGACCAAAGAGCCGGCAGATACTGAAGAAGCATTGAAGAAAATAGTCCCTCAAAAATATTGGATCGAGCTTAATACTTTGCTGGTCGCTTTTGGGCAAAACATTTGTGTGCCGGTATCCCCGTTTTGCAGCCGTTGTTTTGTTTCGCGGACCTGCCGGAAAGCGGGGGTCAAGAAGCAGCGTTAAAGAAAACTAATCTTTTTCAAAAACAATGAGGATGCTGAATCCTAATTCGCCGGAATGCAATGTTTCGGGGAACACGGGGTAGGGGGAGGCATTTCTCGCCGATTTAAGCGCGATATCTTTTAATTTCTGGCTTGCCTCTGATCTCTCTTCCACTATTTTAACTTCTTTAAACTTCCCGTTTGAGAGGATGACCAGTTCCAGGGCTACTTTACCGGTTTCTGCCCCTTTATAATTCTGAGCGACTGTTTGAGTGACTTTATCCTTTATCGCCTGAGCATATTCGGTGTACAGCATGGTTTTGGTTAAAATATCTTCCCGCTCCTGGGCGACTTTTGAGGTTTCTTGAGGATGGACGGTTATTTCCATAGCTTCTTTGTTGAGCGTAATACCCGGGGCGATCTGGGTGTCGGCGATGTTGGTCGGCGCTTCAGGTTTTGCGCTTTCTTCAGGGCTCAGGGGTAAGGGGGATTTATTCTCTCTGGACATTAAGGAAGGTATTTGAATACTGAATATTTTCCAATACTGTTGCGGCATACGCCGCATTTTGAAGATTATTTCATCACTGCTTTTCGGGTGAATGACTGAAATAGTTGCCAGAGTCCCTTGGACGCTGACCGTTTTTATCGGCAGGAATACCATGCTCATGATGGGCAGGCCGGAAGCTATTGAGCCGTCTTTTGACTTCTTGATATTCTCTGCGATAGTTTTCTTGAATTCCTCTTTAAGTTTTAAACGCATATTGGGCATGAGCAGTTCGACAAAGCCGTCTCCTATGGGGTTGGC
>CAZPNW010000176.1:0-22041 GCA_964588175.1 uncultured Planctomycetales bacterium | reverse complement strand
GGGAAGTATTCAAAGAATATACGGTTAAGACTTTTGTTTTCCGCGGGAAAGCTGATTTTGTGCTTTTCCCTGAATTAGACGAATGTGTGCATTGGCCGTGGAGAGTATAATGAAAAGCAAAGTATATTTTACGAGCTGCGGAGCTTCAGACGGTATTGCCCGTATCCAGCAAAAACTCGGCATTCTGCTAGCTCAAAGCAGCGTATTGGATATTATCCGGGAAAATGATTCAGTCGCGGTGAAGATGCATTTTGGAGAGGCAGGTAATACCGGTTATGTTCTGCCTGAGTATATTCGGGTCATTTGCGAGCGGATAGCGCGATTAAAGGCCACGCCGATACTTTCCGATACCAATACTTTGTATCAGGGCAAGAGAACTAATTCAAAAGACCACCTGGAGCTGGCCTATGAGCATGGGTTCAGGCCTGAGGCGGTTTTAGCGCAGGTGGAGATACCTGATGATACTAAAAAAGAGAATTGTATAGAAATATCCATAGATAAGCAGTTTATTAAAACCGCAAAGATCGCCAAGTTTTATCATGATGCGCATGCAATAGTTGACGTGGCGCATTATAAAGGGCATATCATGACCGGTTTCGGAGGAGTATTGAAGAATATCGGCATGGGATGCGCGACCCGGGAAGGAAAACTCGCTCAGCATTCAGATGTGTCTCCTTTTGTTAATGCCAGGCAATGTACCGGTTGTAAAGCATGCCTTCGGGTGTGTCCGGTTGCGGCTATTGAGATCAAAAATAATAAAGCGGTTATTGACGGGTCTTTATGTATCGGCTGCGCCAGCTGTATCGCTGCTTGCAAGTTTTATGCTATTGATATCAACTGGGAATCAGGGGGAAGCAAGATCCAGGAGAAAATGGTCGAATACGCGCTGGCGGTATTAAAGAATAAGAGAGATAAGGCCGTTTTTATTAATTTCGCGATGAAGATAACCAAAGAGTGTGATTGCCTGGCAAAGGATGACCCGCGGATATCCCCTGATATAGGTATATTCGCCTCATGGGATCCGGTGAGTATTGATAAAGCGTGCATGGATTCGATCATCAATGCTTGCGGGAAAGATGTTTTTAAGGAATCACATCCAAAACGTGATGGCATGAAACAACTTATCTATGCCGCTCAACTGGGGTTGGGGAACCTGGAGTATGAGCTGATTACGGTTGAATGAACCAGGTAAGGGTTTAGGTGAAGGTAAGGATATTCGTTTGGTAGTTAGGTAAGGTAGTTTGTTCACTAAACTAACTACATAACCGAACTACTAAACATATATCTTAACCTTAACCGAATAACTTTACCAAATAAATAATAAGTCTATGTATTATTTCACCGAAGAGAATATATTTATTTTCTTGATCCAGGTTTTTCTGCTTTTAGGGATCTCCCGCGCGTTTGGGGAACTCTTGCGCCAATGGAAACAGCCTTCTTTGACCGCCGAGATCCTGACAGGTGTTTTATTGGGCCCTACTGTTTTCGGCAGGTTCATGCCATCGCTCTTTCATTCTGTTTTTCCAGCTGATCCTGTTCAGCAAAACATGCTTGAGACTCTCGCCTGGCTTGGGCTTTTATTTTTCTTGCTTGAGACCGGCTTGAAAATGGATTTTTCCAGCGCCTGGAGGCACCGGGGGGATGCGTTAGTCATCGCGTTGACGGATATAGCGGTGCCGATGGTGATAGCTTTTGGTTGCAGCTTGTTCCTCCCGCTGGTTTATCTGGTGGATCCGGGGCAGAAAATGATCTTTTGCCTTTTTATGGCAACAGCCATGACTATCAGCGCTATGCCGATCACCGTCAGGGCTTTAAAAGATTTAAGCCTGACTAAGACCGATCTGGGGTTTTTGATAATGTCGGCTCTTTCGGTAAATGAGATCATCGTGTGGATCATATTTACTTTGATCTTGAGTTTTTTTATGCAGGCAAACATCGCTTTAGGGAAAGTTGCCGGTATGTTCTTAGTTATCGCCGGTTTTACGGTCTTTTGCCTGACTGCCGGCAGAAAGTTCGCTGATTTCTTTATTACTCAGATCAAAAGACGTGCCATGCCTGAGCCGGGAAGTTCGTTGACTTTCTTGTGTCTTTTAGGGCTTTTATGCGGAGCGGTCTTTCAGAAGCTCGGTATCCATGCTCTTTTAGGTTTTTTTATAGCTGGTGTCATGGCGGGTGAGGCTCCCGCGCTTCCTGAACGCAGCCGGCAGGTGATCTCGCAGATGGTCTATGCTATTTTTGTCCCGTTATTCTTTGCAGGCATAGGCTTAAAGATCGATTTTTTCAGGCATTTCGACCTTTTTATTGTCTTGTTTGTCACTGTTATCGGTGTTTCCGCCCGTTTTATTGGCGCGTGGCTGGGTGTAGGCTTTACGAAACTTTCGAAATCAAACCGTCTTTCTATCGCTATCGCGCATACTCCCGGAGGTTCGACAGAGATCGTCCTGGGTATTTTGGCATTGCAGTACCATTTGATCCCTGAGCCGGTTTTTGTCGCGATCGTATTCGGGGCGATCGTATCAGCGTCAATTTTGGGCCCATGGCTTAAATATTCGATAAACAGGCGTAAAGAGATCAGTGTTTTAGAGTTTTTTACTAAACGCGCGATTTTAGCGGAATTAAAGGCCTCTGATTGGAATAACGCGATCATAGAATTATGCGCGTATGCCGGAGAACAGGAAAATATGCCGCCCTTTGAAAGAATATCTTTTTTAGTCTTGGAGCGGGAAAGAGCCCAGGGAACCGCTGTTGAAGGATCGGTCGCGCTTCCTCATGCCCGGTTTCCTTTGTTAGTCCGGCCGATGATAGTTTTGGGCAGGTCTAAAGAAGGGATCGAGTGGAATTCGCCTGATGGGAATCTAACGCACTTTATTTTCTTGATCTTGACCCCTCACGATGATGATGAATTTCAGATCCAGATATTGCGGATCATTGCTAAGACCATGGATGATGACCTGGTTAAGGCGGAGTTGATGAAAGCGAGTGATTCCTCTGGAATGTGGAATATCCTGCAGGAGGCGTTGACGTCGCACCGTATTGTAAGGAAGAAAAAGAGATCCTAAAGAGTCACAGGTCGCAACGAGTCGATAGTCTATGGTCGATAGTCCATAGTAAAGGGGAATCCGGTGAACAGGAAAGCCGAGACTAGGCGATCCGGAAATCGGGTGAACGGGTGGCTTGGACTGCTTTCGAGCGGGGCATAAAGGCAAGGAGCGGGCAGGGATGCCCCTCGATAAACGAAGTCGGGCAGAGCGACGCAGCCGACCTGAGTGCAGCCCCGCCACGCCGGGGCGGGGCAAACGTCCCCGCGAGAAAACAGTCCAAGACAGGACCCGTTCAATAATAAAAATATTAACAAGGCCCAAGTCACAGGCCGCAAGCGGCGAATAGTAACTGGAGACTGGGGCACCCGGGAAGCCGGGACTAAGTTATCGGGGAAGTTGGGGAGATCAGGCGGACAAGGTGTAACTTTGTTCTAATCATAAATATGAGAAGAAATATCCTATTATTAATTGGTATCTTTACCCTCATTCCTTTTTGCAACGCCTGCGGCTTTGATTGGAAAAAGCTCCATGAAGAAGCCGATACGATCAATTCTTTTCAGGAACTGTTAACACGGGCGCAGGCTCAAGCAGATACTCCTGAAAAGTTTTATTTGTCGGGGCTCGTATATTTGAACGAGTATAAGCATGCGGAAGCTTTCGATGCCTTTAGCCGCGCGGTAAATTTGGATAATAAAACACTTGAGTTGAAATGGGGGATCGCGGAAGTGTTGCGCCGTCAGCATAAAGAAGCAGAAAGCCGCGCGCTGCTTGAGGAGATCATTAAAGCGGCTCCTGGTTTTGCCCCCGCGCGCATAAGCCTCGCGTATATCGAGTATATTCAAGGCGAGTATGATAGATCTGTCGCTTTAGCCCGCCAGGTTATTGATAGGGGGCAGGCCCAGGTTGATAAAAGCAATTATGTGCGCGCGTATTTATTGGTCGCGGGCGGCAAAGGGATGATAGCTCATTACGGCGGGCCGCTCTCGAAGGTCATCAATGGTACGGCTGTACTGCCGTATTTAAAAAAAGCGCAAGCGCTCACGCCGGATGCTGCCGGGGTTTTATTCGGCCTGGGAAGTTTTTATCTTCTTGCCCCTTCTTTAGCAGGGGGGGATCGCGCAAAGGCGTTAGAGTATTTGGAAAAAGCGGTGGCTGCCGATCCGTATTTTGCCGACGCCTATGTCAGGTTAGCGCAAGTTTATAAGATAAAGGGTGACAGCCGCAAGTATGATCTGTATATGAAGAGGGCATTGGAAATCGACCCGGGTAATGATTTGGCGCTTGATGCGCAAAACAAAAAATGCAAATTTATCTGTGTCAGCACTGATAAATAAAAAGGGGGCTGTTCCTGGTGATGCGGCGATTGATCTTTAACCGTCCGAAAGCAGAGGTTGACGCGAGGCTTGCCTCGGTTGATATTGTTTGCGCTGACCTGGATGAATGCCTTTTCCCTTTTTTTGTTCAGATCGTCGTCGGCGTGAGTATGTTCGCTGAAGCAGTTGTGCGGCCGTCATTATGGAAATACCTGCCGCATCTTTCCAAGGCGGGGGTATTCATCGGGGTCTACAAAATAAAGCAATTATTGTTTAAAGCATCATTCCCTCATAAAACCTTGATGGATAAATACGCTGTATTTATGCGCGGTGTCCCCATCGGATTCATAAAACGGCATTCTGTCTATGTCCATCTGTTTTTTATTCCGGGGGTGTTGGGGTATTTGAAAACTTTCAGTGACCGGGGAGTTCCTGTTGTGATATTGAGCATGAGCATTCAGCCGATCCTTGATGTCATAGGGAAGAAGGTGGGTTTTCTGGCGCGGTGTGCCGGAAATGAGGTCTTGATCGATAAAAAAGATGATACTTTTTCCGGATATGCGCCAAAACGCATGGATGACGGCAGTGATAAACTCAACAAATTTAAGGAAATCATGCGCTCCTTTCAAGCTCAATGCCCTTTGATCATCGGTCACAGCCGCGATGAAGTCCCGCTTGTTGAGTATTTTTCTTCCCGGGGGGGAGTATCTCTTGGTTTAAATCCCCGGGCTGAAGTTGCTTCCCGATTTGATATGGTTTTAAAATCATTTCTTTTCCGGCTTGACTGAATACTGTTGCGCGGTATAATATTGATAATAGTATGTGGCACTTTAACTTAGGGAATGCTTAAAATTGGCGTTGTATGAGCACTTGATATGGGTAGTTAGGTAAGGGTAAAGCAGTTAGTTCGGTAGTTCGGTAACCAAACTACATAAACAAATAGAGGAGGCCATGAATGAGTCCGCAAAAGGGTAATTTTGGCATGGATCAGTCAGATCTCATGTCCAATGTAAAAGAGTTCTTTGCAACCGTGCTTCTGCCGCTTATACCGTTCGTCTTTCTTTTGATATTCTTTTCTTCTTTTTTTATTTATATCAAACCCAATGAATTCGGGATCAAGCAGGTCAACATCGGCCTTAAAACAGGGATCCAGGAACGCGCCTACGAGACCGGGTACCATTTTGTGATCCCTTTTGGAGTTCAGGTGATGCATCGTTTCCCCCGCGACCTGCAGGTTTTTGAATTGACGAATTACCCGGATTCGGCTTCTCATGAGGCGCGCAGGGAGAAAGCAGCCCATATCCAGACGTCAGACGGTTTTTTTGTTGATGTGGATGTCAGTGTCTTATATCATATTGTTGACCCCTATAAAGTGATCAGCACGGTCGGCCCGGGGATGCTCTATGAAGATAACGGTATTTTTCCTAAGGTTGAACCGAAGCTTAAAGAAGCCCTTGGTGAAATGACGACTGAAGAATTTTACAATAGCCCGTTGAGGGTAAAAAAGTCAAATGAGGCAAAAAAACTTCTTAATGACGAATTGACCGCGAAAGGCATCTTTGTCGACCATGTTCTCGTGAGGTATTTTAAATACAGTGAGGAGATACAGAAGAATATTGAGGAAAAGAAATTGAAGGACCAGATGGTCTTTACGAATCAGTCAAAGGCGCGGGCGTCCGCGGAAGATGCCCTGGTTAAAAAGGTCCGCCAGGAAGGCGAGGCGAATACCATTGTTAAGCTCGAAGAGGGGAAAGCCTATGTTATGAAGAAAATAGCGGAAAGAGATATGTACGTGCGTACGAAGACCGCTGAGGCTGATCTTATGGTGCGATTGGCGGAAGCGCGCAAGACTGAATTGATCAATGTGGCGTATCAACAGCGCGGTTCCGATAAACTGATCGGATTGAAAATGGCTGAAGTTTATAAGGGATTGGATTTGATCATGCTTCCTTCGAGCGGCCCCAACGGTATCAATCCGCTTGACCTTGAACAGTCGCTTAAGATTTTTGGCGTCGGCCAAACAAAGGAGTAATACGATGAAATTATCGACAGCTTCTCGATTTGCGGTTCCGTTTATTATTGTAATGCTTTTATTTCTTTTGTTGTTCCCTCATCAGACAAAGTCTACCGAAGTCGGCGTCCGGGTCATCAAGTGGTCGCCGTTTGTTAAAATGGGGGTGTATAAAAATGTCTATGCTCCGGGTGCAACGTATTTCTTTGCTCCCATTATAAACGGATGGTATACGTTTGATACAAAACTCCAAAACATGGAAATGACCGTTTCTCAGCGCGGCGCCCGGTTCGGCCAGGATGACCTGGTTTTTAAGACTATCGACGGCAATGATATCGCTTTAGACGTGATCATCGCATACCGGATAGACCCGAAAATGGCACAGGAGGTCTTGGTAAAGGTCGCTCAAAGTAACCGTGAACTGGAAGAAAAACTGGTCCGGCCTATAAGCAGGAATGTTACCCGCGAAGTATTCGGAACGCTGAAAACCGAGGATTTCTATGTGGCAAACAAGCGTACTGAGAAAGCTGAAATGGTGAAAGGCGTTTTAAACGACCTGTTGAACCCAAGCGGTGTTATCGTGGAGAGTGTTTTGCCGAAAGATTACCGTTTCCCTCTGGCGTATCAAAAAGCGATCGAAGAAAAAAAGATCGCCGATCAGATGGTCGAGCGTTTTAAGTCGGAAGCTAAAGCTACGGTAGAAGAATATTTGCAGCGCATTCAACAGGCAACAGGCGAGGTCAATAAGATGGTCGCTCAAGTCGACGGAGAATTCCTGAAGGCAAAGATCAGTGTCGATGCGTATTATGAGCAGCAGGTGATGATCGCCAAGGCGATTGAAGCGGAAGGTGTGGCTGAAGCAAAAGGTATTGAGAAAATGGTCGAAGCGCTCAATAGTTCGGGCGGTAAGACCATGGTCAAGCTTAAGCTTGCCGAAGCCCTGGCAGGCAAGAAGATCTTTCTTTTGCCTTTTGGTGAAGCAGGCGGGTTGGATGTTAAGACTACGAATATCAATGACCTGTTGAAGGTCTATGGTTTGAAGAAGTTTGAATAAGCCGCGTAAATTTAAAGTTGCCTTTTGAAAGGTTTAGAAGAGGAAGTTAAAAAGGAAAAAGTATGGTTAACTTTTTCCTTTTTTTCTTGTTTTTGTGCCTTCTGATTTTGCGAAAGCGTGAGCATAGGGTGGATTAAACATAAGTTTTTAGTTTTTCTTTTTCATGGTTTATATTATAACAGTCTCATTGAGAGAGATCGTTTTTTAACAGAAGAGGTGAATGGTGAGTGAAGCTAAGGGGAGCATGAAGAACTGCAAGTTTTGCGGAAAAAGCATTAAAAGCGATACTGTTGTCTGTGAGTATTGCGGATATAATTCTCAAACAGATTCCCGCGATCCTGATTTTAACCCGAATAAAAAAACGCAGATGGCGGCTGCCCAAGGGGCAAAAAGCCATACTCAGGCGGTGAAAGTTTTTTTCGAGGTGTTGATCTTCTTGGTAATTGCCGTTGTATTGATCGGGGTTATTTTTCCCGGCAAGACCATAGTGAGTGCTTTTATTCCTGATGTCAGGGCAATGCTTTCTTTCGGAAAAAGTAGCGCGAGTAAACAATCCGTTCCTCCCCGGTCAGCAAATAAGACAAAGGCTAAGCCGGTAAGCTTTATGAAATTTCCTGCGGCTAAGAAAACGGCTGAGAAGCAGAAATTCGCGATTGAAGTGTCGGGTATTATGTTTGATGCGAACGGAAGAAGTTTCGCGACTATTAACGCAGAGGTGGTTTCTGAGGGCGACAGTATCGGTAACTACAGGGTCAATAAGATAAATAGCGACAGCGTAGAGATGGTGAGTGGTTCGCAAACTATTGTTCTTCGGGTAAGCGATACTATCCCGCTTTCTACGAGTAAATAATAGATCCCTCGCTCCGGAGAAGAAAAGCAAGAGGAGCTCGGGATTAATTCGCCCCGACAAGTAAAGTTGTAAGAGATAACTTATGTCGCCTGGATTAAATAAGGGCTCCATAAGTTATGGGCTCATTAAGGAGTAGATCATGGATATACCTGTTACAAAGATAGTCGGATATTGTTTGTTGGCTGCGGGGGTCATCGTGATTATCGTCGCAATGGTTAACGTGTATAATGTTTTCTCCGGGAACCAAAATGCGCCGCAGGTCGCTGTCTTGGAAAGTATTCAGGTAGCTGTCCCCGCGCAGGGGGGTTCAACAGGCGCTACCATCGAATTATTTTCAGGCGATGTTGCTACTAAGTTCGTTAATATGTTTATTTGGTATATTTTAATGGTGTTTATGATGTTAGGCGGCAGTAAGCTCGCGGGGATAGGCGTTCAACTGCTGCGGGAAATAAAAGTCGTGCTTAAGGGGGAAGACAGTTCCCGGACAGTATCTTAGGGGCGGCTCAGGAAAACAGTTTTTATTAAGGTTCCAGTATGGTTACTTCTTCAAAAAAGCTTTTAGTGCCCTGAAATATCGTAATTATTTCATTCAATCATTCATTATTTCTTCTCCTACTCATTCGTAACATCCAAGAAAAAAATAACTAGTTAATTCAATAAGATGTTGTATAATATGCAATAATTATACTGTTAATCATCTATTTTATGCTGAACAGGCGAAGAGGTTTGAATATAATAGGTTATGATTGATAAGATGAAGATAATGTTTGTATCGTTTTATTTATGAAGTTTATTATTGATGTTCAGACAGGTGAAGTTAAAGTAGGAGGGCCAAGAGTTATACTTGAATCTAAAGCGATAGGTTCCTGTATAGCTGTAGTTGCGTTTGACATGTTTAATAAAATCGGCGGCCTGGCCCATATTATGCTTCCCGGTAGATCAGGATTTGATTACGCTTCAGATAAGACCAGGTATGCCGCTCATGCGTTAGACGAGCTTATCTTCCGGATGGGAAAGTTAGGGACTGAGAAAGAAAATATCGAAACCTGCCTTCTGGGCGCGGGGAATGTCCTGGAAAGAGTAGAAGATACTATTTGCTCGGCTAATATTAATTCAGTCATAACGCTTTTGCATGAACATGCTATAAAGATCCAGGCACAGTCTTTAGGGGGGACTCAGAGAAGAAGTGTTTCTTTCGATGTTGGCTCAGGCAATGTGTTTTATTCAGAAGGAAACAGCCGGCATAAATTCTTTTACTCTTTTATCGAATAGTATATTCTTTTGATTAAAGGTATACGTATATGAGACGGCGGTTGATTATTCTTACGTATTTTATACTCCTGGTAACGGCAGTTTTACTGGCTGAGGCCGCGGTCGATACTATTTTCTTCCGTAGAGGGACGTATCTGGAAACGCTTCTGCTGCATGTGTCGCGCCATGAGTTATTTATGCGCGGTGTTCTCCTGGTGGTTTTTGTATCCTTAGGTTGGATAATTTCGGGGATTATCGTTGAATTAGAAAATAAACGCGAAGAATTATGGTGCTTGATCAATCAGTTAGAATCAGGCAACCAGCAATTGCGCGCTACTGAACAGCAGTTGAGAGCCGCAAATCAGCAGCTCAGGGCCGATGAACAGCAGTTAAAGGCCGGCAATCAACAGCTCAAGTCAAGTGAACAGCAGCTTAAAGCTTATTACCAGCAATTATTATCTACTAACCAGCAGTTGAAAGCGTTTGAAGTCTCGCTTCTTCATGAGATCGACGTGCGGATGAAAGTCGAGGAGGTCCTTAAGGCAGAGCGAGACGGGTTCATCGATATTTTCAGCTCGATGAAAGACGGTGTTTTTATTACGAATAAAGATAATAATATAGAGTACGCTAACGCTATCATTGAAAAAGAATTCGGTGATTGGCGGGGCCTCAAATGTTACGAATACTTAAACGCGCTAAAAACAGTGTGCCCGTGGTGTAAGAAAAATGACGTGTTCGCGGGTAAAACCATCAGAAGAGAATGGTATTTCAAGAACAACCGTAAGGTGTATGATTTAATCGATACTCCTTTAAAGAGCCAGGATGGAAGCCTGTTAAAATTGGTGGTTTTTCGCGATATCACCGAGTATAAGAAAGCCCAGGAAGAAGTGCAGAATCTCGCAAAGTTCCCTTCTGAAAATCCCTCTCCTGTTTTGAGGGTATTTCGTGATTTTACGGTGCTTTATGCGAATAAAGCGGGAGAGCCGCTCTTGAAACAATGGGGGGTGCAGGTTGGGCAGTGCTGCCTTCCTAAACAATGGAAACAGGCGGTGGGAGATGTCCTTAAGACGAAAACAATGATTCATCTTGAGGTTAAGTTAGAGAATAAGGATCTACTGTTTTCAATTGTTCCCGTGATCGATGCTTTCTACGTTAATATTTACGGATTTGATATCACTGAGCTTAAAGCCGCTGAAGAAAAGATCGCACGTTCCCTCAAGGAAAAAGAGGTCCTTTTAAAAGAAGTGCATCATCGTGTTAAGAATAACCTGCAGATAGTTTCCAGCCTTATTCATTTACAGTCTAAGAATATTAAGGATAAATCCGCGCGGCAGATGTTCGAGGAAAGCCATAAACGGGTCAAGTCCATGGCGCTCCTTCATGAAAAGTTATATAAAACCGGGGATATCGCGCGCATAGACTTTAAAGAATATATACAGGAACTCGTAGAGCATTTGTTTCATTTTTACGCGGTCAATACTAATCTCATTAGTTTTCAGCTCTTAGTCGATACGGTAGATCTTTGCATTGATACGGCTGTTCCCTGCGGTTTGATCGTCACAGAATTGGTTTCTAATTCCCTGATGCATGCGTTTAAAGGCGGCAGAAAAGGCCATATTATCATAAGTTTAACCTGCAAGAGCGATAAAAAATATGCCTTGATCATAGGTGATGATGGTATCGGATTACCCAAAGAGATGAATTTAGAGCATGTTAAATCTTTGGGACTTAATTTAGTACTTTCGCTGGTTGAACAATTGCAGGGGAGTGTCGTTATTTCCCGCGAGGCGGGAACGCGCTTTGAAATCACTTTTGATGAACAGGCAGTGGTGGTATAATCGGTTAGTGGTACTACAGAAGGTGCGCAACTAACCGTGAGCATTTTCCATGCAGATACTCATTGTTGAAGATGAAAAAAAATTGGTCAATGTACTGCGGCGCGGGCTGCTCGAAGAGCATTACGCGGTCGATATCGCGTATGACGGAGAGGACGCGCTCGAAAAGATCGCCGTGAATGAATATGATTGTATTATCCTTGACCTTATGATCCCTAAGGTTGACGGCATGACAGTATTAAAAAAAGTCCGTCAAACTAATACCGCTACTCCGGTGATCATTTTAACCGCGAAGACCAGCTTTGAAGATAAGATAGAGGGGCTTGACCAAGGCGCTGATGACTATATCACTAAACCTTTTTCTTTCTCGGAACTGACCGCGCGGATCCGCGCGTTATTGCGCAGGGGCAATAAATCCGATCCCCCGGTATTGTCGATCGATAATTTGACCTTAAATCCGGCGACCCGTATGGTTAAACGCGCCAACACCGCTATTATGCTTACCAGCCGTGAATTCGCTCTCTTGGAATATTTTCTGCGTAATCAAAATAAGGTTTTGACTGAAACCAATATCCTGGAGCACGTTTGGGATTTTAATTACGAAGGCCTCTCGAATGTCGTCGCAACGTATGTTAAATACCTGCGCAAAAAATTAAAAGTTTCACAGTCCTGCCGTGAGATCATCCACACTATGCGCGGAGCAGGGTATGTGTGTAAGTTGTAGCATGGTGATCGGTGCTGCAGAAAGCAGCGCACCCCGCGCAATTTCCGATCTGCGCGGTGGTGTGCTCGGCCGATAACCGAACACCGATAACACCCGGCCTTATTGGAAAGGCCGGTGCGCGCCTTCTGCGCAGCCGATAACCGATTACCGGGCAAAGCATGTTCAATAAAGCCGTCTTAAGATTAACGTTTTTTTATTCCCTTTTCTTCTTTGTTTTATTCTGGTCGTTTAGCGCCGGGCTCTATCTTTATTTAGAGAATTCTTTTAAGGGCGGTTATGTTTCCCAGGTCCATGAACGTTTCCGTCATGAAATCGATGAGTCGGGGCGGCAGGAGATCTCCCGGGAGTTTTCAATTACCCGTAATAATACGCTTTTGAACAAGTCTATCCAGTTGACTCTGGAAAATTTCGGGAAAGGCCTTTTGCTGGTCAATGTGTGCTTTTTGTTCCTTATTCCCGCGGTATCGTGGATTTTGGCGAGAAAGACTTTATTGCCGCTGCAGTTAAATTTACAGAAGCAGAAGCAATTTATTTCCGATGCTTCCCATGAATTGCGCACGCCGCTTACGATCGCCGCTAATGAGATAGAAGTCACGCTGCAGCAGGAGCGTTCGGCACCCTATTATAAAAAGGTGCTTGCTATCTTAAAGGAAGAAATAGGCCGGCTTGCCACATTGTCGACCAGTCTTTTATTGCTCGCTCAGCATGAAAATACTTCCGCAAAAGTTGTTATGGCGGATGTCGAGATCATTGATGTAATAAGCAAGGTAGTGGCTTCGTTACGCGTGAAGCTTGATGAAAAGAAAATACGTTCGCAAATTAATTTCCCGGAAGATAATGTAGTGGTGAAAGCGAATGCGACCATGGTGGAACAGCTTTTTACGAATCTGCTTGATAACGCGGTTAAATTCTCTCATGAACAAGCAACAATAACGCTTTCTATCGAAAAAAAAGCTCAACACGCGGAAATCTCCATCCAGGATGAAGGGATCGGTATAAAAAAGGAGGATCAGGAAAAGATCTTTGACCGTTTTTATCGAGTTGACGCTTCACGGACCCAAACGAAAGGCTATGGCCTAGGGCTAGCGATCGCAAAAACGATCGCAGAAGTCCATGGCGGGTCGATCACCGTTTCTTCGGTCCCCGGAAAAGGCAGTAAATTCATCGTTATTCTTCCCTCATTATAAAATCATTCCATTTTCATCTTCTTCTCATCATGCATGTGGTATATTTCGGTTAGAATACAAAATTAAAATGATAGCTGTACCGCGTGTTCATCGCACCCAGCTTCATTGGAGTTGCTGCGGCGTAGTGCGCGGGTATAGGTTTTCTGCCACAAGGAGGTTTCCATGAGTACCGGATTGACTGCAATAAACGACAAGGTCGCCAAAGAGAGCGCGTTTGTCAACAGCCTGATAGGAGAGATAAAAAAAGTCATTGTCGGGCAGGACTATTTGATCGAGCGGTTGCTTGTCGGTTTACTTGCCAACGGCCATATTTTGGTTGAAGGCGTCCCCGGCCTGGCAAAGACACTTTCAATTAAGACACTCTCGCAGGCTATAAAAACTAAATTCCAAAGGCTCCAATTTACTCCTGACCTCCTGCCGGCAGATCTTATCGGTACGCTGGTATATAACCCGAAAGACGGCGGATTTTCCGTCAAAAAAGGGCCCATTTTTGCTAATATAATCTTGGCCGATGAAATCAACCGTTCGCCTGCGAAAGTCCAAAGCGCTTTGCTGGAAGCGATGCAGGAACGCCAGGTGACTATCGGTGAACATACCTTTCTTTTAGATGATCCTTTTTTGGTCATGGCAACGCAAAATCCTATAGAACATGAAGGTACCTATCCGCTTCCTGAAGCACAGATCGACCGGTTCATGCTCAAAGTCAATATTACGTATCCATCTATCGCCGATGAACACCAGATCTTAAAGCGCATGAGTTTTACCAATAAAAAGATGGAGGTCAATCCTGTGATAGAGCCGGCGGATATTGTCAGGGCGCGCGGCGTGGTAGATGAGATCTATATGGATGAAAAGCTGGAAAAATATATCCTGGATATCGTCTTTGCCACGCGTGACCCCAAAAAATACCACTTGGATGATTTAACGAGCCTTATTCAGTATGGCGCATCTCCCCGCGCCACTATAAATCTGACACTTGCCGCGAAAGCCTACGCATTTATAAAGGGGAGGGGGTATGTGACGCCTCAAGATGTTAAATCCATCGGGCCGGATTGTTTGCGCCATCGCGTGATCGTCAGTTATGAAGCTGAAGCTGAGGAAAAAACGTCGGAAGATATAATTAAGAAAATATTTGATGAAGTAGAAGTCCCGTAAGAGAGAAAGGTCCGTGTTCAGATGATCCCTAAGGATGTCCTTAAAAAGATACGGCGTATCCAGATCACCACTTCGCGTATGGTCAGTGATGTTTTTGCCGGGCAATATCAAAGTACTTTTAAAGGTAAAGGCATGGAATTTGATGAGGTCAGGCAGTATCAGCCGGGTGATGAGATCCGTTCTATTGATTGGAATGTGACCGCGCGCATGAATCATCCCTATATCAAGAAGTTTGTCGAAGAGCGGGAATTAACGGTCATGATCCTTTTGGATATGTCAGCGTCATGTTTTTTCGGGACGGTCAAGCAGCTTAAGGTCCAGCTTGCCGCGGAGATCTGCTCTCTTTTGGCTTTATCGGCTACCAGCAATAATGATAAGGTGGGCTTTATCGTTTTTACCGATAAGGTCGAGAAATTCATCCCGCCCCGTAAAGGCCCGCGCCATGTGTTGCGCGTGGTCAGGGAAGCCCTGTATTTTAAACCCAGCGGTACCGGCACCGATATCAATGCCGCTTTAGAATTCCTGAATCGCATCACGGCCAGAAAAACGGTCGCGTTTATAATCTCCGATTTTTATTCACCGGATTACAAGAAGATGCTGGCAGTCACGAATAAGCGCCATGATTGTATCGCGGTCACGATCACCGACCCCCGGGAGATCGAATTGCCTGATGTGGGCCTGATCGCTTTGGAAGACCCGGAGAGTAAAAAAAGTTTTTTCGTTGATTCTTCCGATGTGTCAGTGCGTAAAGATTATGCTGAGGCAGCCCAGAAGCGGCTTCGCCAGCGCCAGATGCTCTTTCGGTCGGTTAACGTAGACTCCATCGATATCCGTACCGATACCGCTTATGGCATGAGTTTGTATAGATTTTTCAGGGCCAGGGAACGGAGGATGCGATGAGGAATTTTTCCTTGAGCCTGGGTATCGGAGTCCTTATTATCACGCTTTTCCTGGGTGTAATTGTTGTATATGCTCAGGATAATCCGGGTGATGATCCCATAGTAACGCTCAAGGCGTCGCTTGATAAGCGTGTGGTTACTATCGGGGAGAGAATACAATACACCGTTACGCTGGCCTGCGGCAAGGATGTGGATGTCGAATTCCCCTCGACTGCTCAAACATTGGGTGATTTTACGGTAAAAGAGGCGGTCCTGAAATCTTCTGTTAGGTTTGGTAAAAAGAGGTCTTTTTGCCGCTATATCCTGGAAGCATATACAACAGGTGAATTAACCATTCCTCAACTGGCCATTAAATATAAAGGAAAAGCGGATAAAGATTGGCGGGAAGCTCGTTCTGATGAACAGAAAATTGAAGTCAAGAGCTTGTTGGCAAAAGCCAAGGATATGACTGATATCCGGGATATTAAGGGCCCGGTAATGGTGTCTGCCCGAAAGCAGTGGTTCGCTTTGTTTGGCGCGGTCATTTTTTCCGTTCTTGCGGTTTTTTTATTGAGATCGAGAAGAAGAAATAAATCAGCGCCTGTTATCCAGGCGCGTCCTGCTCATGAAATAGCCTTTGAACAGCTTGATGAGTTGCGGCGCCGGGACCTTATCAGCCAGGGGAAGATTAAAGAATATTTTATCGAAGTCTCCGGGATAGTCCGTCATTACCTTGAAAACAGGTTTAGCCTCAAGGCCCCGGAAATGACAACAGAGGAATTTTTGCTCCATCTGCGCGACGGCTCGCTCCTGAAAACAGAGCATAAAACCCTCTTAAAGGATTTCCTGGTCGCTTGCGATTTAGTGAAGTTTGCCAAATACGCGCCGAACCCTCAGGAAATAGATATGACGTATCAATTCGCGCGTAATTTTGTCGAACAAACAAAGGAACAGGTGGGGACAAAATGATTTTTAAGTACCCGTTACTATTAATATTAGCGCCGGCCGTTGCCCTATTCATGCTCTATGCGTGGAAAAAAGTCGCTACTATGGGGTTGCGTTTTTCTTCAGGAAGCCTGGTAAGTAGTTTGCAGAATTCCTGGAAAGCGCGGTTAAGCAGGCGTATGATCTATTTCCGTTTTGCAGCCGTCATTTTGATGGGAGCTGCGCTTTCCCGTCCGCAATCTCCGGTTTCTGACGCTCAGATCCGATCGGAAGGGATCGATATCGTCCTGGCGATCGATTGTTCCACCAGTATGCTCGCTGAAGATTTTAAAATAGGCAGCCGGAGGCAAAACAGGCTGGAAGTGGTCAAAGAAGTAGTGAAAGATTTTATCAAAGGCAGGAATAATGACCGCATCGGGATCGTTGCGTTTGCCGCGCGGGCATATACGGTCTGTCCGTTAACACTCGATTATGGATGGCTTTTTGAAAATTTAGAGCGGGTTAAGGCCGGATTTATTGAAGATGGGACAGCGGTTGGTTCAGGGATAGCTTCTTCTTTAAACCGTTTAAGGGATACTAAAGCAAAAAGCAAAGTCGTTATCCTTTTGACCGACGGCCGTAATAATACCGGTTCTATCGCCCCGCTTACCGCCGCAGAAGCAGCCAAAGCCCTTAAAACGAAAATATATACTATCGGCGCCGGTACCAAAGGCCTGGCGCCGTACCCGGTCAAGGATTTCTTTGGCAATAACAGCTACCAGATGATACGTATTGATATCGACGAAGACACTTTGGAAAAAATAGCTTCCGTTACTGACGGTAAATATTTCCGCGCGACGGATACACAAAGTTTGCGCCAGATCTATAAAGAGATCGACCGTTTAGAAAAGACCCCCCTCGAAGAAAAGGGGTACGTGGAATATAAGGAGTTGTTCCCGTTTTTCCTGGTACCCGCGCTCGCGCTGGTATTACTGGAAATTGCCTTAACGAACACATTTTTGCGAAAGGTGCCGTAAGATGAGATTCGCTGAGCCTTTTGGTATATATTGTTTTTTGATCATTGCGGCTTTGATTATATTCTACTGGTGGAGTTCAAAGAAGCGTAAACAGCTTTTAGGACGGTTCGCCCAGGCGGGGCTTTTGCCGGAGTTATTGCGTGGTGCCAATATGAAAAGAAAGCGTTTGAAGACCGTTACGCTTGTCATTGGTGTATCGTTGGCCCTGGTTTCTTTATTAAGGCCGCAATGGGGTTTTCATTGGCAGGAAGTTAAAAGAAAAGGCGTTGATATCGTGATAGCCCTCGATACATCAAAAAGCATGCTTACCCAGGATATTAAGCCCAGCAGGCTCGGCCGCTCGAAATTGGCTATCGGGGATTTTATCAGGAATTTGAAAAGCGACCGGGTGGGGCTGGTGGCGTTCGCGGGAAGCGCCTTTTTGGAGTGTCCGCTCACGATAGATTACGGCGGTTTTCTTCTGGCTCTGGAGAGCGTCGATACCGATGCAATCCCGAAAGGCGGAACTTCGCTTGCTGCAGCGATACAGGCGGCTATCCGTTGTTATAAGGGAGCAGCGGGGAAGGATAAAGTGTTGATCATCATAACCGACGGGGAAGAACTCGAAAGCGAATCGGCGGTTATGGCTGCCGCAGAAGAAGCGAAAAAATCAGGTATTTTGATCTTTTGCGTCGGGATAGGTTCCCGTGATGGCGAACTGATCCCGCTTGCGGCAGACGGAAAAATTGAATTCCTCAAGGATAGGGAAGGCAATGTTGTCAAGTCACGCTTGAATGAGGCGCTTTTGCAGAAAATAGCTCTTACTACCGGCGGAAGTTATGTGCGTTCGACCGCAACTGAATTCGGCCTGGATGATTTGTACCGCCAGAAATTATCGAAATTGGAAAAAGTTGAATTTAAGGATAAATTGACGAAGCGTTATGAAGAGCGTTTTCAGGTCCCCTTAACCATTGCGCTTATGCTTTTTTTATTGGAACCCTTGATTAGTGAGAAAAAATAAGGATAATAGTATGAAGCTGCAAAGGATAAAAGTATTGCCAGTGGTCCTCATGAGCTGTTTAGTGCTCTCTGGCGCAGCTGCGGCAGAGAGCGGCCGGATTGTTTCAAAGGCCAATGACCTTTATCGCAATCATAAATATGATGAGGCAAAGCAACTGTATGAAAAGGCATTGTCCGAGCATGCTGATTCTGAGCGTATAAATTATAACCTCGGCACAGCTCAGTTTAAAACAGGCGATTACGCAAACGCCGTGAAATCCTTTGAAAAAGGATTGGCTTGCGAAGACCGGTCTCTTGAATTTAAGGCAAACTACAATGTCGCAAATAGTAAGTTCAAAGAAGGGATGCTTAAGAAAGAGAATGATCAGCAAGCCGCTGTTCAACTTTTTAAAGAGTCCCTGGATAATTATAAAAGGGCGATCGATCTGAACCCCGGTGATAAAGATGCGAAAATAAATTATGAGTTTGTCGATAAAGTGTTAAAAGAATTGAAGGATAAGCCGCAAGAAAATAAGCGGGATCAATCAAAACAAAATGAGCAAAAAGAAGAAAAGAACGGTAATTCAGGGAGTGGAGCGCAAGACAGTTCAAAGGACAGGCAGCCGGGCGCAGATAAACAAGCAGAGAACAAAGGATCTCAAGGGCAAGAGGGTAAAGACAAGAAAGATGCAGGGGAGTCCTTGAAAGAGCAAAAAGCACGGGAAAACGATCAGAGTAAAGAACAGCTTGGAGACCCGGAAGAAGCTTCAGCCGGAGAAGACGCGCAGGATATGAAAGAGATGTCGGGGAAAGAAGCAAAAATGCTTTTGGACGGGTATAAACAGGAAGAAAATATGCAGGGGCAGTTAAAAGACAAGGTCAACCGGTATCAGGAAGAAGTGGTAAAGGACTGGTAATGAAAACGGATCGTATTCGAGCGCTGGTGATCATATTTATGTGCGGGTTCTTATGGTGCCCTGCTGCTTTTGCCAAAGAAGTCGCGTTTGAGGCCCACCTTGACCGCGAAAAAGCTTCTTTGGGCCAGGTTTTGCAATTAGAGCTTGGCTTTGAAGGAACTCAAGATATGCCCCCGCTTACGTTTCCTGAGGTCGAGGGTTTGCAGATCAGTTATCTGGGGCCGGCGACCAGGATGTCAATCGTTAATGGTAAAGTTTCCAGTTCTATTACTCATATTTATTCTGTAAAGCCGTTAAAAGAAGGTGATTTTAAGCTAGGGCCGTTTACCTTTGAACATAATGGTGACACGTACCGCGCAAGCGAAATAAATTTAGAGGTGGTTAAAGGTTCGCTGAAAGCTGATTCTCAACCGGCAGGATCGGCGCAAGTATCTTCCGAAGATATCTCTGACCGGGTTTTTCTCGTCATGAACGTGGAAAACAATAAGGTGTATTTAAATGAAGCCACTGCGTTAACCATTAAATTATACGTCAACCGTCTTGCTATCCGCGATATTCAATACCCCGAGTTCAGCCATGAGGGATTTTCTGTCGGCCAGTTTGAAAAGCCGAAGCAGTATACAGAAGTTGTCGGAGGGGTCAATTATGACGTGATCGAATTTACTGCATCAATATTCGGGATGAGGCAGGGCGAATTCAGGCTGGGGCCTGCATCGCTTAAGTGCAATTTGCTCATCAGGCAACAGCAGCATCAGAGGTTCCCGGGCGGATTCGATGATTTTTTTAATTCTAATATGTTTGATAATTTCTTGGGGGGCTACCAGAATTATCCGCTTGACCTGAAGTCAGCGGATATACCCGTTATTGTCCGCTCGCTGCCGGAGGAGTCTAAACCGCAAAATTTTACCGGAGCAGTCGGTGATTTCGGAATAGATGTGGCCGTCGGCCCGCAAGAAGTTAAAGTCGGGGATCCCGTTACGGTGAAGATCACTGTTTCAGGAAAGGGCAATCTTAATACCGTGAATATGCCGCATCTGAGCTCTTCAAAAGGATTTAAGATATATGAACCGCAGGTTAAGCAGGATGATGCCTCGAAAGTCTTTGAACAGGTCATGATACCGCTTGAAGAGTCGATACGCGAGATCCCTGCCATAGACTTTAGTTTTTGGGACCCGGCGGCAGGGAAATACCGGGAGATCACCAAGGGGCCGTTTCCGATACGCGTAGAAAAGCCTGTGAGAGAAGAGAAGCTTGCTATTGTGAGCAGCCAACAGCCGCAAGATCATCCGGGACCTGGTGATGAGATGCTCGGGCGCGATATAGTCTATATTAAAATTTTACCGGGCGCGTTTTCCCGGCACGGCCGGTTCCTGTATAATAATCTTTTCTTCTTGTGGATGCATCTGGTGTTCCCTCTTGTTTTCCTGGTTATTCTTTTCTATGAGAAACGAAAACGTAAACTCAAGAGCGATCCCCGGTTTGCCCGCCAGCTCTCTGCGCCGAAAAAAGCGCGGGCATACTTGCTTAAGGCTCGCCAGTATTGTTCCAGCGGCGATCCAGCATTGTTTTATGATACGGTGTTTCAATTGCTGCAGGAGTATCTGGGAGATAAGTTCCATCTGCCGTCACAGGGTATCACGATGAGCGTTGTCGATGATGTCCTTAAGTCCAAAGGTACGGACGAGGCTATATTGAATATGCTGCGGGTTATTTTCAGGGAATGTGATGCAGCGCGGTACTCACCATTAGCTTCAGGCAAAGATGCGATGCTTGATACGCTGAGCAAGGCAGAAGCAGTGATAGTGTATTTTCAGAAAAATAGATCTTGAATTTATGCGCGCGGGCCTTTTTAAAGTGGACATTTTTGCAGGGGGAAGGTATCATGGGTTTTAAAAGAATAGCGGTCGGTGTCTTAGTATATGTTTTTTTATGCAAAGCGGTTGCTGCCGTGGTGCTCGCGCAAAGCGCGCCCGAGCCGGCTCCGGAGCAGCTTTTCTCCCGGGCTAATGATCTCTATAGAGCGGCTCAATACAGCGAAGCTGTCGATACATATGAAAAAATAGCCCGTCAAGGATCTGTAAACGGTAATCTTTACTATAACCTGGGAAACAGTTATTTTAAAAAAGGAGATATCGGGAAAGCTATCCTCAATTATGAGCGTGCAAGGCAATTTATTCCGTATGACAGCGATTTAAAAGCGAATCTTGATTATGCCCGCTCCTTGGTGAGGGTAAATTCGTCGCAGTATTCAAGGAACAGGCTTTTACTCTGGTTGCATTCATTGTCGGACGGATTGAGCGTAGACGCCGTAACTGTATTCTTGTCAATTCTCTTTATCGGTATTTTTGTCCTGTTGACCTGCCATATTTTTATCCCGGCTATCAGGAAATATACTGTGTTTTTGCTGGCGGGTATCCTTATTGTTTTCTTCGCGGGAGCGTTCTCACTTTATTGGAAAATTAATTATTTGACGAAAGGGGCGGTTGTTATAGCCAAAGAAACTCAGGCGCGATTTGAGCCGTCGGAAAATGCCACGGCGTATTTTACTTTAACAGAAGGAAATAGGGTCGAAGTCTTAGATACGGGCGCTCATTGGTTTAAGATCAGGCGGCCCGACCATAAAATAGGCTGGGTAGATAAAACCGTAATTGAGTTGATAGGGCAGTGATATGCGGTGGAAGGTGCCTACTCCACCTCGTAAGCATGCGCAAAATTTCCTTCGGAAATTTTATGCGCATACTCGGTGGAGTTTCACTAGATAAAAGCAGTTGGTGTTCAAAAGTCAATAAAAAGGCGAAATAAGGCGTTTACGGGGATATAAATTGAAGGTAACATAAAATCAAGAAAGTGAGATTGGAGAAAATGAAGAAATTATTATTTATCGTT
>CAZPNW010000175.1:0-3288 GCA_964588175.1 uncultured Planctomycetales bacterium | reverse complement strand
CTTTGAGGTATTCGCTCTTTACGTTCTTCACCGCTGTTTTAGGATAATCCGCTTTATGTGAAGCGCGCAGCGCTTTGGGGTCAAGGTCTGTAGCGTTTATTTCCAGGCCCACGGTAGCGCCTGTTTGCTTTAATAATTCTTTAAGCAGGATAGCGATCGAGTATGGCTCTTCGCCGTATGCGCAGGCAGCGGACCAAATGTTCAATTTTTCGCCGGGTTTTCCGTTTTTTTGCAGAATAAGGTCTTTGATGATCGGGGTCATTGTTTCCCAGACCGGAGGATCGCGGAAAAACTCGGAAACATTGATGCAGAGGACTTCGAATAATTTATCGTATTCATGCGGGTTGTTGATCAGGTACATTAAATATTCCGAGAGCGAACTGACTTTATTGAGGTTCATGCGCATAGCGATACGGCGCTTGATCAGGTCTGAATGGTAGTGGCGGAAATCAAGCCCTCTGTCCTGATAAATCTTATCCAGGAGCAGTTGAAAAGTCGCTTCTTTATTTTCTTTTACTTCGTGGCGGGGGCTTTTGCTGATAATATCAATGGCGGCGATCGTCGCTCTGCCGACCTCCGCTTCTTTCTCAAGTTTGGTCTGTTCGATAATGGTATGGAGCGCTCCGAATTCAGTGGTCACATACTTGGCTGGTACGCGGGATAAGACGTAGGCGAGCATGTCGTTCTTGCATTTGGAGCAGGTGCATATATCGATACGCGTGGTTAACGCGCTGTTGAGAAAATCGACCGCGATATCTTCAATAATGTTGCGTAATTTATCAGCCATAAAAAAAGTATAACATAAAAAGAAGAACTAGAAAGAACTTTGTTTAACAATGAGTTTTCCTGCATTGTCCTGCAAGGTTTAATATTTGTTTCTATAGCGCATGAAAGCTATGTACTTGAAATATGCCCATAAACCCCATCGTCGTTTGTATGAGCGCTTGAACGTTGAATTTCAGGCGGTAATTGTAAGCGCTGATAATGTGCGTCAGGATGTAGTATTAAAGAATATATCTACGCGGGGAGTTTGTGTTGAAAGCGTCCAACCGCTACGGCTGGGTACATTTATGGACGTATTGATCGGTGAGTCTCCTTTTTTAACGAGCAGCCTTCAGAAAAAAGCCAAGGTTGTCTGGTGGAGGCTCCTTGGTAATAACCGGTATTGCGCGGGGCTTGATTTCGGATTGGATAATATGATCGAACTGGTAAAGCGCCCTGTCGCGCTGTCCCCGGTTTCTGTCTTGAGTGCGGTAAAGAAGTTTATCCGGTGGTTTTTTATATGACATTTTGACTATGCTGATAGTAGGCCTGGTAGGTATATGTATAGGATGTTGCATAAGCGGTTTTTTTCTATTTTTAAGGCCGCAAGCCGCTTTGGATGTCCAAAAGAGGTTTTATGAAATGATAAACTGGCGGATAGAGCCAATAGATCTGAGCAAGGAGATCAGGAATACCCGGAGCATGGGAGTATTCTTAATGGGGGCAGGGATACTGGTGCTTATTTATGGTGTAAAGATAGTGATAAGATAAAACTTAAAAAAGTATTAAATCTTACTGAATAATAGTATAATAATATAAAAGGAATAGGTTTTTTGCAGATGAAAAGGCAGGTATGACAAAAGAAAAACACGCTTCTCATATTGTTTATGCGTTAGCTGATTACAAGCAGCTGGTTTTGGCATATAAAACAAAATATACTGAATTGGTTAAGAAAGTAACGTTTTGGCGGACGTCGGCTTTATGGCTTATTTTTTTGATGCTTTGTATCGGACTGATCATGCTTTTTGAAATGGCTCAGAGTAGGAGCAGGGTGACAGAAAGTAAAGGCCATATTGTACGGTTAAACGCGACCATTGAGACGATCTCTCAGAAGCAGGAAAAGTTGCGACAGGAATTTGAGGCGCTCAGGCAAGAAGCGGATAAAAAAGATATGGTGATCAGGCAGTTGGAGCAAAATGTGTCAAATACTTCCAAGAAGCTGTTAGAAAAGCTGTTGGTCCCGCCTAAAAATAATCAATAAGTATTCTTTCCCTATCTAAGCACATGTCATCGGTAGTAAGGTAAGGGTCAAGCGGTTAGTTTAGTGGTTTGGTATAGTCGTTTGTAGTTTTAACCCGACTCCTTAACCAAATAACATAACCCTGTGTAATTATTTTTCGCCCCTTAGATCCTCCATCTGCCTAATTCTTTTCTTGCACCCGCTAAACTCCCGCGTTATAATAACGTACAATTATCGCGGGGTTGGCTATGAAAAGCAAGATACTGATTGTTGATGATGAGCCGGATGTGGTTTTTTTTGTTAAAAAGCAATTAGAATCGCAGGGGTATGAAATAATTACCGCTTCTGATGGAGCGGAGGGGATGCAAAAGGCCCGCGAGGAAATGCCCGATCTTATCCTTTTGGATGTGGTGATGCCGCATCAAGATGGTTTTAGCGTCCTGCATGAATTGCAATTAGAAGATCAAACAAAAAATATCCCTGTTGTTATGCTTACCGCCAAGGCTGAATCAAAGGCGGTATTCCAGGGGCAAGAATTGGGCGCGGTAGATTATATTATCAAGCCGTTTGACGTCCAGGTATTATTGAAGTTCATTAAAAAGTATACGGTATAAATCGGGTATACCCGCCGTTTCTGTGAGGGATGTTCTTGGGTATATAGAGGAGATACGATTATGGAAACTGATTATTCGGGGGCGGAGCGGCGCAGAGGCAAGCGCGTCAGGGTCAGCCTCTCGGTTACGTATAGGATCAATGAACCGTTGGCAGTGCGCTTATTAACTGCGAATAAGGAAATTAAAGCAACCATGCTTGATTTAAGCAAGAGCGGAATGGCGATCTTTACCGACTATGAAATCCCGCTCAACACGGTGTTAATGATACGTTTTACTTTATTTAAGGTTGAAAAAGATGATGTTAGTTTCTATGGCCCGGTTGAAATAATCGGTGAAGTAAAATATTGCGTGAAAGAAGTTGATGAATGCCGTTTAGGGATACAATTTATCAGTATCTCTGACAAGGATAAGCAAGAAATAGATAATTTTGCCGCTATGGCGATCAATCTCACCAAGAAGAACCCTCTGCAAGGCCCTGAGTCCTGATCTTCCTTTTTTATTACTCGAGAAGTACCTTGTCTTTCTTACTGCCTGCAATGACCCGGTAAATTGATTTGTTTTTGGAAATAAACTCGATTGTATGGTATAGTTTAATTAGAACATGTAACTCGTTCAATATGGTTTTCAACCTACTGAAAAAGGCAAACTAGCAGTAATGCTGGGGCGCAAAGC
>CAZPNW010000174.1:0-2141 GCA_964588175.1 uncultured Planctomycetales bacterium | reverse complement strand
AAATATCATCCGCGTAAAGGCCGGCAGCATTGATCACATACCGCGCTTGATAAGTCTTCCTGCCGCTTATGATCTCAAAATCGGGTTTAAACTGCGCCTGAGGATGCCTGAACCAAAAAATATTCTCCACTTTATTCTTAAAAAAAATACGCACGCCGTTTTTCACGGCGTTTTCAGCCAGGTCATAAACCAACCGGTAAGGGCTGATGATACCCGCCGTAGGCGCGTATAAGGCGGCGAGCGCTCTTTTATTCAAGTTCGGCTCATACTTCCTGAGCCAGGATCGTCCGACGATCTCTAAGCGCGGCACACCCAAAAGACGACCTTCTTTCTTAAGCGCGTGAAGCCGCTTGATCTCCTCTTTGGTGAACGCCACCACCAATTCGCCGACTTCTTTAAGATCAACGCCTAATTCCCGGGCAATTCCCCTGAGCAAACGGTTCCCCTGCACGCATAAACTCCCCTTTAAAGAACCGGACGGATGCTGTATTCCCGGATGAATGATCCCGGAATTAGATTTGGAAACGCCGAACGCCAGCTCTTCTTCTTTTTCCAGCAGGGCGATTGCAAGCTTATACCGGGAGAGTTCCCGGGCAATTGCAGTGCCCACTACTCCACCGCCAATGATCGCCACATCAAATATTTCCATATACCTTCACCTTATTTCCCGGAATAGCTTGAGAGCGTACGCTTAACCGCGTTAAGCCATCCCCGGTAAAAACCAAGCGCTTTTTGCGCAGGCATCGCGCGTTTAAAAACCCTATCTTTCTGCCAGCATTTTTTTATTTCAGAGGTATTCTTCCAGTATTTTATTGCCAAGCCCGCCAGGTAGGCTGCCCCCAAAGAAGTCGTTTCGATCACCTTGGGCTTGACCACCGGGATACCCAATATATCCGCCTGGAACTGCAGGAGAAAATCATTTTTGACCGCTCCTCCGTCGACTTTCATATCCTTGATCTTGAGAGCGGAATCCCTCTGCATCGCCTCCAACACATCCTTAGTCTGGTAACACATAGCTTCCAAAGCGGCACGCGCGAAATGCGCCCTGTTCGTGCCGCGGGTAATGCCGAAGAAGCTTCCCCGCGCGTTCTGGTCCCAATACGGAGCCCCCAACCCCACCAGCGCCGGCACAAAATAAACACCTTCATTATCTTTTAAGCTTACCGCCAGCTTCTCTGATCCCGCCGCAGTTTTCAGTATCTTTATCCCATCCCTGAGCCACTGTATCGCTGAGCCAGCGATAAAAACCGCGCCTTCCAGCACATATACCGGTTCCGTTGCCGCGCCGCAGCCAAGCGTCGTGATCAACCCGTTCTTCGAAACCGGACGCTTTCGCCCAGTATTTAAAAGCATGAAACAGCCGGTGCCATAGGTATTCTTTATTGTGCCGGGCTCAAAACAAGCCTGGCCGAATAACGCCGCCTGCTGGTCCCCGGCTATCCCCGAGATAGGAATACCGGAAGCAAGCTTCCCTGAATTTACTGTCCAGCCGAATAAACCGGAAGATCTTTTCACCTGAGGCAGCATTTGTTGAGGGATATCGAATTTCTCGAGTATTTCCTCATCCCAATCCAAGGTTTCAATATTAAAAAGCATGGTGCGGGAGGCGTTGGTATAATCCGTCGAGTGCGAGCGGCCGCCGGTGAGCTTCCATAAGATCCAGGTATCGCTGGTGCCGAAGACGATCTCATTCTTGCGCGCTTTTTCCCTGGCACCGGGAACATTCTTTAAGATCCATTCTATTTTTGTCGCGCTGAAATACGCGTCGATAGGCAGGCCTGTCTTTCTCTTAAAGAATTCAGCTTCGCCTTTTTGCGCTTTAAGCTCGTCGCAGCGCTCCGCGGTCCTGCGGCACTGCCAGACGATGGCGCGGTAAACCGGCTTTCCCGTATTTTTATCCCAGATAATGGTAGTTTCACGCTGATTGGTGATCCCAAGAGCCACAATTTTAGCTGTAGGACCTGCCTTTGCAAACACAGATTGAATGACAGCCGCCTGACTTTGCCAAATTTCCTCTGGATCGTGCTCCACCCATCCAGGTTGAGGATAAATCTGCCGGAACTCCTGCTGCGAAAGACCTGCGACCTGTCCTTTTTTGTCAATGAGAAGGGCTCGCGAACTTGTCGTGCCTTGATCCAAAG
>CAZPNW010000173.1:0-24236 GCA_964588175.1 uncultured Planctomycetales bacterium | reverse complement strand
CCTGATGGGCTCAACCCATGACGATGCCTGCGGGGAAGCATTTGATAAAGTAGCAAAAATCCTCGGGTTAGGTTATCCGGGTGGGCCGGTCATCGAACGAGAGAGCAAAAAGGGAAACCCCAAGCGCGTAAAATTCGGATGTTCGAAAACAAAAAATGATCTTGATTTCAGCTTCAGCGGTATCAAAACAGCGGTGCTCTATTACCTGCGGGAAAAAAGTATCGCTCAGGCGCCCCAGGCGGGGCTCAAAGCCGACATTTGCGCATCTTTTCAGGAAACCGTTATTAATACCCTTATCGAAAAAACACTTCGTGCGAGTAAACGAAAAAAGGTCAAGAATTTTATTGTCGCCGGAGGTGTTGCGGCGAACAGCCATCTTCGAGAAAAATTCCTTCAGGCTGCTGAAGAAAATAACCTGCGATGTTTTTTCCCCGCGCAAAGGCTGTGTACTGACAATGCGGCTATGGTTGCCGGTTTCGGATACCGCGTATTTAAAAAAGAAAAGGCTTCTTGATCGTATGCTTTTAAAACGATCGGGAACAATTAAAATTAACAAGTCATGCAAGGGAGGAGATAATGTTAACTGACGCAGATGTATTCATACGATTAACGTTATCGATTTTATTGAGCGGCCTCATCGGATTAGAACGCCAATTTCACCGGCGTTCCGCGGGGTTACGGACCCATATCATGGTAAGTTTAGGTTCATGTCTTATCATGTTGACATCACTGTTTCTTTTTGATATATATAAGAATATAGCCCCTGTCGACCCCAGCCGGATAGCAGCAGGCGTTATAACCGGTATTGGATTCCTGGGAGCCGGCACCATTATCCGTGAAAAAGAAGGAGTACGGGGATTGACCACCGCTGCCAGCCTTTGGGTCGTCGCTGGGATAGGACTATCTGTTGGCTGCGGGTTTTACAGCGCGGGAGTTATGACGTCGTTCCTGGCATTAGTTGTGTTATTGGGTTTACGCCGTATCGACGGAATGATCATTGGAAAAGAAGAAGCAAAAAAGACAAATACCTGAGTTTAAACCTTTTTGAGCGCTGATCCCAAGAGCGCCTGACTATCAGAGCCATTTCTTAAGGAGGTGATACCTATGGCTTTTAACAAAAAAAAACTTGAAGAAAAAAGTTTAGATGTTGACGCCTCAATGCAAGGCACGCTTACTTTTAAAGACCCGGTTAATCTGCGGATCAACGGCAGATTCGAAGGTAATCTCGAAACTAAAGGAAACCTGACTATCGGTGCGACCGCGATCGTTTTTGCCGATATCCGGGGAGAGAACATTTCCGTTAATGGAAGAGTAAAGGGTAAGATCATCGCCACAGAACGATTAACCCTTTTATCGACTTCGATCATTGAAGGGGATATTTTCCCGACGAAATTGATCATTGCGGAAGGCGCCATTTTTGAAGGAAAATGTTTTATGCTGCATGATTTCTTGAACACGGAGGAATTAGCGCGATATTTGGAAGTTGACCTTGGATCTATTCAAGAATGGGCAAATTCCGGAAAGATCCCCGCGTTAAAAGAAGGGACGAACTGGAAGTTTGAACGTAAAGCGATTGATTCCTGGGTCGCTTTAGGAAAAGTGAGCAGATAAATTTTATCAAACAAAAAAACCGGATAACAGGTGCTTATGAATGAGAAATTATTGACGGTGAGGGATGTCGCATTATTTTTAGGTATTACCGAAAGAGATGTTCTGGATCTTGCCGATGAAGGCACAATACCCGCCTATAAGATCGGAGGGGTCTATTTACGGTTTAAGCGGGAGCAGGTTGAAGAATTTCGGAAAAGGATGCCTTCCTCCAAAAGCGGCAGGTTACAGCGGTTTTCAGTTAAAGATAAATTCATTGATTTCTTTTATTTCAATGATTTCTATATTTTATCACTGGTAGTCATCGTTTTAATGATCTATATTATTTTCCGAGGATAAACAAAACCAATGAATGTAAAACGGTTAAAAAGGCGTAAACTTTTCCGTCATATCTTCCGTTTTCACGGTTTTCGGGAAAGCCTGCTTTTAGCCATCCAGGGGATAGCATATCTTTTTGTATACCACCGGAATATGCGCATTATCTTTTTTATGGGGTTTGCCGCTTTATCCGCGGGATTTTATTACCATTTAAAAGGAATTGAATTAGTAGCCCTCTGTATTACGATCACCCTGGTTTTTATCGCTGAGATCATTAATACGGCGATCGAAATGATGATAGACATGTTCACCCGCAAGTATTACACATTAATAAAGCTGCTTAAAGATATTTCTGCTGCGGTTGTTTTATTGACCTGTATCAATGCTTTTGCTGTCGGTTGTATCCTTTTTGGCAAAAGGATATTACAATAGCAGGAAGGACCGATGAAAAAAATCCTTGTTGTTGACGATGAAAAAGAACTCAGAGAGCTTATGGTCGAGAAATTAATTAAAAGCAACTACTCGGTTTTAAGCGCCAAAGATGGGCAAGAAGCGCTCCGCGTGGCAGAAGACAACCACCCCGATCTCATCTTGCTTGATGTAGCTATGCCGGTCATGGACGGATATGAAACCTGCCAGGAGCTTAGAAGAAACAATAAGACAAAAGACATCCCTGTCGTATTTCTGACAGGCAAAGACCTGGATCCCAAAAGCATCCAACGGCGCAACCTTGAATTAGGTGCCCGAGGATTTCTCCCTAAGCCGTCCACTTTTAAAGAACTGCTCGATACAATCAGTGAGGTATTAAGATAATATTATGCTCTGCCCTTATTGCGGAAAACAAACGCCTCTCCATTGTCAATCATGCGGGAAAACTATCGATGAGCCAAAAACCGTCCCCTGGTATTTTAAGAGATCAACGACCATTTTTGCTCTTTTATGCTTCTTAGCTTTTGCATTACCATTGCTCTGGTTTAATCCGGCGTTTCGCCTGCGCGCGAAAATAATCATCACGCTTGTGGTACTCGGCGCAACATGGTATTTAATGCAGGTTTTTAACGCGGTATACCTGAACATCCGTCAATTCTCAAACCAATTGCTCTAAGTTTTATCAAATTCTATGACGACACTATCTCTTGGCAATAACAAGGGTTCTTTATTGCTGCAACTGCTTATCTCGACAGTCATTATCGCGTGGCTGAGCTACATTGTCATGAATAAATATTTTCTAAAACCAACTATGAATAAAAATGAGGCAACCGCCCTCAAAGAAGAAGGGATAGATGCATCCCGCTATGATTCTCTGGTAAATACCAGCCAAGAAAAGATCCATAAGGCTGCCGAGAGGATGTCCAGTCAATCCCGGCAAATCGATGATCTAACCCGGTGACAATCAAAATATCGCACTATAAAACATGGCCGCTGTCCCCCGAATGAAAGAAACAACGACGATACTTTTTTTCACGTTAATCTTACTGTTCCTGGCCCTTGATGTCCGGGCAGAAGAGCAGAAAATACCGCCTCAGGGGATGGATCTATTGCAGGTAGGAGCAACGCAAGTGCTTGTGCCTGCGGGCACAAAGATTGTAAGAAAAGACGGCCTGATAATTTTAGAGAATATAGCCGAATACGTATCCCGCCAGGTAGTTTATATGAATCAACGGATCGATGAACTCAAAGAAGAGAATAAATCGTTAAAAGAAGAGCTCCAAATTATTCGCCAGTCATTATTAGAATTAAAAGAAAAAAGGCAAGAGTTGCCGGTTAAAGGATCAAACGACTGATTTTCCTTGAGATAATCTTGCTTTTTAGGGAATTTATGCTATTATAATTTTTTCATGATTATATTGGCGGAGTAGCTCAGCCTGCTCCCTGCCTGCCGGCAGGCAGGGAGCACGCGGCTCATAAAACCGCTGGACATATAGGCTTTCTTAAACTCTTTATTTCTTTGTAAATTTTGCAGTAAATTTGGCGGAGTAGCTCAGCCTGATAGAGCACGCGGCTCATACCCGCTTGGTCGGAGGTTTAAATCCTCTCTCCGCCACTTTTTCTTAACTTCCCAATAACTTACTTAAAGGAGATTAACAATGTCTGATTGCGAAAAATTGCTTACGTGTATTTTCTTTAACGACAAGATGAAAAATGCGCCTGCGACCGCTCAGATCTATAAAAAATCCTATTGCCAGGGTAATAACGCCAATTGCGCGCGGTATCTGGTCCTCAAAACATTAGGAGCGGATAAAATACCCGTAGACCTGTTCCCCAATGAAGCGCAAAGAGCTAAAAAGATCATAAACGATTCATAAGCAAAGCACGGGACTTTAAAAGGCATTATATTCTTTTATCAAGAACACCCACCGCTACTCCCTGTAAAGAACTCAGGTATATTCTTATAGCCGCATTTTTAAGCTTTGCTCTTGCGGCGCGCGCTTTCGCTTAAAACCATTGTTCTGAAATCAGGGAAACCATAAAAATCATGTTTATCGATAGAGTAAGAAATACTCTCCAAGAATATAATTTGATCGCCCAAAATGACTCGGTCCTGATCGCTGTTTCCGGAGGCCCTGACTCTGTTGCTTTAACCCTCGCGCTTATTGCGTTGCGCAAAGAACTTAATATTAAGCTCCATATCGCCCATCTTGACCATATGTTGCGCAAAGAATCCTCTCAAGATGCCGTATATGTCATGAAACTGGCAGATTCGCTGTCAATCCCCTGCACGATCGAAAAGATCAATGTGAAAAAAACCGCGCAGAAAGGTTCAATTGAAGAAATTGCGCGCCTCACCCGATTGGGATTTCTTTTTAGGGTCGCAGATAAAGTAAAAGCGACAAAGATCGCTTTAGGCCATAATCTCAATGACCAGGCAGAAACAGTGCTGATGCGCATTATACGGGGTACCGGATTATACGGATTATCAGGGATCGTGCCTAAACGCACGATCGCCGGACATTGCATTATCCGCCCTTTACTGGGGATCAAACGCACTGACATTGAAAAATTCCTCAAAAGCAAAAAGATTTCCCCTTGCATCGATAAGACCAATGCAAGTTATCTCTATTTTAGAAATAAGCTCAGGAACCGGTTAATGCCGATCCTGGAAAAAGAATACAACCCGAATATTCAAGGACTTTTAAGCAATCTCGCGGAAAATGCCGGATATGACTATGATTATTTGACGCAAACAGCACAGCGTATCATGCAGAAGATGGGAAAAGACATACCTTTAGAAAAATTCCTTAAATTGCATATTTCTTTGCAGCATCTTATCTTACGGCTAAAAATAACCCAGGTGATCGGCGATACGCGCCGTATTAATTTTACCCATATCCGTGAGCTCCAAGACATGATCCGTAACCGGCCAGTAAATTCTATCGTAGACCTGCCCAAAGGGATTTCCGCCGTAAAATTGAAAAAAAACCTGCGTTTTTTCCTGAAAAAACAGCAATAATCACTTGATTTAAGAGGCAATTAACGGTATAATATTTTTTCTCGAACTATAACCAAAAGAAAGGTTTATCATGGCTAATTTAACTAATACTCCTAAATCGAAAAAAGACAATAACTTCCTTAAACGTTTACCGCTGGGATGGATCCTCGGCCTTTTTATCTTTATTTTAATAATCCGTAGTTTTGATGTCAGCATCTCAGGCGTCCCGAAAGAAATGACCTACAGTGATTTCTACAGGACCCTGTCGGATGAACCGGGAAGGATCTATTCGGTCACAAAAATCGATAATCTTATGCAAGGAGAGATGATCGATCATTCCAAGTTTTTCCTGCATATCCCCGAGAATGATACGGAATTGCTCAATCTCATGAGAAAAAACTTAAAACGGTTCGATGTAAAACCTCCGCAGACATTATGGGCTAATCTTTTTTACTATCTCGGCCCGGTGATCATTTTGATAGTTTTCTGGTGGATGATGGCTTCGCGCGGAGAACAATTAGGCAACAAGATCATGACCTTCGGAAAGATCCGGCCTAAAATATCCGGCGACAAAGAAAGTGAAAAAGTCACCTTCAAAGATGTGGCGGGAGTCGATGAAGCAAAAGAAGAATTAACCGAGGTCATCGAGTTCTTAAAAGACCCGAAGAAATTCCAGAAACTGGGCGGAAAGATCCCGAAAGGTGTCTTGCTCATTGGGCCTCCGGGAACAGGAAAAACACTGCTGGCGAAAGCAGTCGCGGGAGAAGCAGGGGTCCCGTTCTATTCATTGAGCGGCTCTGACTTCGTGGAAATGTTCGTCGGCGTCGGTGCCAGCCGGGTACGTGACTTATTCGAACAAGGAAGGCGCGCCGCTAAATCTTCTGGTAAAGGAGCTATTATTTTTATTGATGAGATCGACGCGGTAGGACGCCTGCGTTTCTCCGGTATCGGAGGAGGCCATGATGAAAGGGAACAGACCTTAAACGCCCTGTTGGTGGAAATGGACGGGTTTGACACCCTCCAGGGATTGATCCTTATTGCGGCGACGAACAGGCCTGACACACTTGATCCCGCTCTCTTACGGCCCGGAAGATTCGACCGTACCATTGTAGTGAACCTTCCCGATATAAAAGGAAGAGAAGAGATATTAAAGGTCCATACGCGCAAGATCAAATTGTCCCCGACAGTCGACTTTAAGATTATCGCCGGTCAAACGCCGGGTTTTTCAGGCGCTGACATAGCGAATTTGTGCAACGAAGCGGCATTATTAGGCGCCCGCTTCAACAAAGAAGCGGTTGAAATGATCGATTTTGAAAAATCAGTCGAGCGGGTCATCATGGGGCCGGAAAAAAAGAGCCATATTATTTCCAAGAAAGAAAAAGAGATCACGTCCCTTCACGAATCAGGGCATGCGCTTTTATCATTGCTCTTACCGGAAGTAAATCCTTTACGCAAGGTCTCCATTATCCCCCGGGGCCTGGCGGGAGGTTATACGTTTACTCCTCCGCTAGAAGACAGGCACTATTGGTCCAAGAGCGAATTACGCGCGGAAATCACGCTCATGTTAGGCGGCAGGGCATCTGAAGAATTAACCTTAAAAGAAGTAACTACCGGCGCGCAAAATGACCTGGAAATGGCAACGCAAATGGCACGGCGCATGGTCTGTCAGTTCGGGATGTCGGAGAAACTCGGCAATATTACTCTCGGCAAACGGGAAGGCCTGGTATTCTTAGGCCGGGATATCATGGAAGAACGCAACTACAGCGATGAAACCGCGCGTATCATCGATGAAGAAGTCAAAAAGATCGCCGGTGAATCCTATACAAAAGCTAAAGAAATATTACAGCAAAATATGGATAAGTTAAAACTCTTATCTAATGCATTATTGGAAAAAGAAGTCCTGGACGGAGAAGAGGTAAAAAAATTACTCGGTATTCAAAAAAAGGAACTTGTTTAAAGTATTCCACTGATTATGATGCGCATCCTGCAAATACATAACCCGAAGGATTTAAAAAGAATATTCCAGGAATTAAAAGTAGATCCCTATGGCATTAAAATAATGGCGCCAAAAACGGCGAACTATCTTATAAAGATCCCGGGAATATCCTCCATAGCCGCGAACATCCTCAAACAAGAGATGCTGTCTGCCGGAGGAGATGCTGCGGTCGCGCGGGATATTTTAACAAAACCCTCCAAGAAAACCGATTGCCTGATCATCGGCAATCAATCACAGATAGCGCGCTCGACCGAAAAACTCTCGCATCAACCCTTTGGTTTAAGCCTGATCGCAAAAGAATTGAAATTATTGTTGGCAAACTCTCTTAAAACCGATTTCTCGCTGCATCTGGGAAACACACGGTTGTCCTTACAGAAACGGACCGCGGTAATGGGGATCCTTAATCTTACCCCCGATTCCTTTAGTAATGACGGCCTGTATAAGTTCATTGTTTCTTCCCGATTCGACGAGATCGTTAATTTCGCCGAGCGGCTCAAAGAAGAAGGGGCGGATATACTCGATATCGGAGGAGAATCAAGCCGTCCCGGAGCTCAGGCGCTTCCCCTTAAAGAAGAACTCAAACGAACGATACCGGCAATAAAACTTTTGGCGAAGAAAATTAAGATCCCGCTCTCAATTGACACCTATAAGCCTGAAGTTGCCCGTCAAGCTTTGGATAACGGCGCGGTCATGGTAAATGATATCTCCGGCTTACGCTCACCCGATATGGCAAAGATCATTGCGCGATACAAAGCTGCTGTCGTGCTTATGCATATGCAGGGAAAGCCGCTTACCATGCAAAGAAACCCATCATATCAGTCACTGATGGATGAAATTATCGGTTATTTGAAGAGCGCGGTATTTCAGGCGACAAAAGCAGGCATAGCTGAAAATAAGATCATGATCGATCCGGGGATCGGCTTTGGAAAGGACTGCCTGCATAACCTTGAGATCTTAAAACACCTCAAAGAATTACAGGCCATAGGCAAACCCGTTCTTGTCGGCCTTTCGAGAAAATCATTCATCGGCAAAATTCTCGGCGAGCCGGAAAATTCGCGGCTGTTCGGAACACTGGCGTCCTGTGTTGTAGCAGCACAAAACGGGGCCCATATGGTCAGAGTACATGATGTTAAGGCAGTCTGCCAAGCCTTAAAAATCGCAGATATGATCCAGTATCATTAATGTTTTTTATTCCGCTGACGATAAAATGACCCTTACATTCAAGACTTTACTTGAGATCACTATACTTTGGATAGTTATTTACCATATATTGATCTTCTTTGAGGGGACCCGCGCTATCCAGGTTTTGCGCGGCATTATCATACTTTTACTGGCTTTTTTCCTCTTCCAGAAACTCAACCTCGAAGTCTTGGGATGGCTCTTAACAAAACTATTCGCTATTTCCGTTATTGCCTCATTAATAATCTTTCACCCTGAAATACGCCAGGGCCTTGCCCGCCTGGGACAGCGGCATCGCACGGGGGTAAATTCCAGAAAACAAGAATTTGATTACATTTTAACGCAAACCAGTAAAGCTGTAGAAAACCTCAGTAAAAGCAAGATCGGGGCGCTTATAGCATTAGAAAAAAATGACCCCTTGACGTCGTATATAGAAACCGGAGCCCATATAAACGCTGATGTCACCGCTGACCTCATTCAAACGGTCTTCACCCCCAACAGTTTATTGCATGACGGAGGGTTAGTCATTCAGCAAGGCCGTATCATGGCGGCAGGATGCTTGTTTCCGCTTACGCAAAACCAGGATTTAAGCAGGATTTACGGTACCCGCCACCGCGCCGCGCTCGGCTTAAGTGAAGAGACAGACGCGGTCATCATTGTTGTTTCTGAAGAGCGCCAGGATATATCCCTGGTCTATGAATCGCGCTTATATAAAGACTTAAGCAGGGAAGAATTATTCTCTAAAATAAAAGAGATCTTCAAACCTTAAATCAAATGACTAAAGAAAGACCGCATATTTCAGGAAAATTGAAGGCATGGTTAAAGATCCACCCATGGCTCAAAATAATCGCGTTGCTCTTGGCCATTCTGGTATGGTTTTATGTAAAAGGAGAAATTGAACGGTTTGAATAATACCCTTACAATACAACACGCATGCCAATACGACTTGGAGTAAATATAGACCATGTAGCAACCGTTCGCCAGGCGCGCCGCGCAGATAACCCGGACCCTGTATTTGCCGCCTGTTTATGCGAAGCTGCAGGGGCCGACAGCATCGTTGCGCATTTACGGGAAGACCGCAGGCACATACAAGACCGGGACATCTTTTTATTAAAAGAAACGGTTAAAACCAAGTTCAATTTAGAGATGTCCTTAAATGAAGAGATACTATCTATAGCCTGTAAAGTAAAACCCGCTCAAGTGACAATAGTCCCTGAAAAACGGCAGGAATTAACCACTGAGGGCGGATTAAATGTCCTGCGCAACAGGTCAAAACTCGCAAAAGCGCTTTTAAGGTTCAGGAAAGCAGGCATCCCGGTCAGTTTATTCATCGATCCTGATAAAAGCCAGATCGATGCTGCCCGTTCTTTAGGTATTTCTATGATCGAACTCCATACCGGAGCCTACTCCGATGCGAAATCAGAAGCGCAAAAAGAAGTTTGCCTGCAAGAACTGAAAGCAGCGAGCTTTTACGCAAGCGAACTGGGTTTGAGTGTTTTTGCCGGGCATGGCCTGCATTACCGCAACGTAGAAGCCCTTAAATCGATCGTTGAGATCAAAGAATTTAATATCGGGTATTCGATAATCTGCCGCTCGGTAATCGTGGGGCTGGAACAAGCTGTCCGTGAAATGAAATATTTATTAAACCCCTAAGATGATCATCGGTACAGGCGTTGACATAACTGAAGTAACGAGATTACGTAAAGCGGTAGAACGCTGGGGAGAGAGTTTTTTAACGCGCATATTCACTTTTGCAGAATTAGAGAATGCAAAGACCCGCGTGAGCCTCTATCAGCATTTAGCGGGCCGTTTTGCTGCCAAAGAAGCGGTTTTTAAAGCCGCCGGCGACGTCCGTTTGAATTGGAAAGACATTGAAATAATCAATGATAAAGAGGGAAAACCCCTCTGCCGTATATTAAACAGCAAAGGAAAGAAAATAAACGTCTTTGTTTCAATTTCTCACGTAAAGAATTATGCGGTTGCCAACGCTATTATTACATCGAAGACCTGATGCCCACAAAGGCGATTTTGGGCATATTTTTATTTTAGCCGGTTCAAGAAGATATTCTGGAGCTGCTGTTTTATGCAGCAAAGCCGCGCTGCGGGCTGGTGCCGGTAAGGTGAGCTTAGGTATCCCGGAAAGCATAAATAACGCGGTTATAAAGATAAAACCCGTTGAAGTAATGACGCTTCCCTTGCCTGAAACAAAGGAAGGGACCATAGGAATAAAAGCCGGCAGGATCCTGCAAGATTTCTCGAGCCGCTATGATTGTATGGTCGCCGGGTGCGGTCTTTCTCAAAACAAAGTGACGCAATCACTTATACGCAGGATCGTCGAGCGTAACAAAAAACCTTTGATACTCGATGCTGACGGTTTAAACGCTCTCGGAGGGCATACCGATATCTTAAAAAAAGGCGGGGCTCGTTCTCAAATAGTGGTCACGCCGCATCCGGGAGAAATGTCCAGGCTTTTAGGCGTTAAAACAGCAGATATACAAAAGAACAGAGAAAAGATTGCAAAAACCTTTGCAAACGATTATAATGTAACCGTTGTTTTAAAAGGCCACCATACTATCATCGCCGATCAAGCAGGGAACAGCTACATTAATAAAACAGGCAATCCCGGGATGGCTACCGCAGGAAGCGGTGATGTTTTATGCGGGATAATTGCCGCATTTATCGGTCAAAAGCTTAGTATTTTTAACGCTGCCAAATACGCAGTTTATATTCATGGCTTAGCCGGTGATATAGCCGCAAAAGAAAAATCGCAAATTTCATTGATTGCTTCAGATATTATTGATACAATCCCTGAGGCCATAAAGCGATGCAGTTAGTTTTAATCAAAGTTATTGCTGGCGTAGCTCAGTTGGCAGAGCAGCGGTTTTGTAAACCGCGGGTCGGGGGTTCAATTCCTCTCGCCAGCTTTAATATATTAAAAACAAGCGGGTCAATGGTCGATAGTCCATAGTCAATAGTCGATGGACTGTGGACCATAGACTATTGACCCATAGCTCTTAAGTAATAAAAGAACAAGCGGGCCGATAGTCGATAGTCCATAGTCGATGGTCCATAGACTATAGACTATTGACCCATAGCTCTTTAATATACACGGGCAGGTACCCAAGTGGCTAAAGGGGACAGACTGTAAATCTGTTGCACTTCGTGCTTCGGGGGTTCGAATCCCTCCCTGCCCACCATAACCATACGCGGGAGTAGTTCAGTGGTAGAACAATAGCCTTCCAAGCTATATATGGGGGTTCGATTCCCCTCTCCCGCTCCAAATATAAGCAATTTTTTTACTGTAATCTTTATTGCAGCATGAAAAAATTGTTCGGGATGCAAGACAATGACAGAAAAAAAAGAATATACGGGGACTGAACGGCGTCAGTTTGTCCGGCTGGATTATATTACGCCGCTGGCTTACAAAGTATGCAAGAAAGAAACTGTTTCAAAGCTGCTTCAGGGTTATACGACCGATATCAGCCAATCAGGGATCTTGTGTAAGATCAAAGAAAAAGTAAGTAAAGACGATATTCTTTGGCTTTCCTTTGACCGCAATGTCTTGAACGTCTGCGAAGACATAGAAAAGAAAAGCTTCATTTACCAGAATGGCATTGTCGGCAAAGTTGTCAGGATCGAATCAGTCAATACTGACAGTTATACCGTCGGGCTCCAATTTGTCACCCGAGAAGAAAAGAACCTGACGAATATCTATCCACAGACTTTCTTCATGCAAAAAGAGCAGGATCATGAAAAAAAATAGATCACATATCTCTATTTTAGGAGATGGAGGATGGGGGACAACGCTGGCGATACTGCTTGGCCGAAAAGGCTATCACGTAACCCTCTGGGGAGCATTTAAGGATTATATTAAACTGCTTGATAAAAAACGGGAGAATATCAAGTTTTTACCGGACACGATCATCCCCAAACAGATTAAAATTACCAGCGATCTGGAAAGCGCCCTTGAAAACAAAGACATCATTATCCTCGCGGTCCCTTCACAGTACATACGGGAGGTATTGCAAAGAATTAAATCGCTTTCTTATTCGAGAAAGAGTATCTACGTAAGTGTCACCAAGGGGATTGAGATCGGTTCACATAAAAGGATATCGGAGATCATCCATGAAGAATTAGGGAATATCAAGCTGGCGGTCCTTTCAGGCCCGACGATCGCCCAGGAAGTCGCGAAAGCGATCCCGACAACGGCGGTCATTGCTTCTCATGACAAGAAAACGGCAAAATGCCTTCAGGATATATTCATGTCTGAAAGGTTCCGTGTTTATACCAATGACGACGTTATCGGCGTTGAATTAGGCGGCAGCCTGAAAAATATTATCGCCATAGCCTGCGGCATATCCGACGGGCTGGGATTCGGCACGAACACAAAAGCGGCGATCTTGTCCCGGGGATTGGCGGAAATGTCGCGGCTTGGGCAGGCGATGGGAGCAAAAATAAGCACCTTTAGCGGCATCAGCGGTTTGGGAGACCTGGTCACGACCTGTATCAGCCCGCACAGCCGCAATCGTTTTGTCGGCGAACAAATAGGAAAAGGCAAGACTTTAAAAGAGATCAGCGCGCACATGAATATGGTAGCCGAAGGAGTACCGACCGCGAAATCGGCGTATGACCTGGGTTTAAAATATCATGTCGATATACCGATCATAAAAGAAGTTTATTCGGTCCTTTATAAAAATAAATCCCCTCTTAAAGCAGTGAAAGATCTAATGACAAGAGAAAAAAAGGGGGAATGATAGATTTGTAACGGGGCGTTCTGCTACGCCCTTTAATGTGTCAGTAAAGTTCTCGACGGGCTTCGCAGAACTTTGATAAGTAGATTTACGGGGCGTGGCTCAGTTTGGCTAGAGCGCTTGAATGGGGTTCAAGAGGTCACAGGTTCAAGTCCTGTCGCCCCGATTCTTCTTCGCCCATTGACAAGTAAAGCTGTGGTAGGGCTTCGAAGAAATAGTAATTCCTGCGAAGCTTCACCGCAACTTTACTTGCTGATGAGCGTAGCGAAATTCATATGTAAAATTTAGCCTGATTTTTAAACAATTATTATCAGGGGGGACAACTTACCATGGAAAACGAACGCAGGCAGGAGAAAAGAATAAAGAAAACCCTGTACATACAATGCTTTATACCCGAAGAAAATAAGTGGGACATGATGACCATCCGGGATATCAGTGAATCAGGGATCTGCATTAATTCAGATTATACCTTTCAGCAAGACTCGATCGTCACGCTGCGTTTAAAACTTGTATATGTTTCTAACGAGACTCTCGAGATCAATGCCAAAATCATAGAATCAAAGAAGTTCATGACCAGATTGCATTTTATTGATCTAAATGAGCACCAGAAAAAAACCATTAAGGATTACATCACCTTATTTGCCAATAAGTAAGTAAGAGGGGGGTATTGTATGAGCTATTCCGGACCGGATAGGAGAAATGACCCACGCGTAAGCGGACGTTTTATCGTCTCTTATCGTATTCTTGAGGACAATGATTGCCTTGACATATCCCAGACTAAAAATGTAAGTTTAGGGGGCATGCTATTAACGACAAACCGTTTCTTTAACCCCGACACCGTGCTCTCGCTCGAAATCCGTCTGCCGTTCGACGTTAATCCGATAAAGATCATCGGGAAAGTGATACAGTCACATGAAGTCACTAAAGATCTAATATATGATACGCGCCTGGTATTCCTTTCTATTGATGAAAAACATAAAAAAGTCATTACCCAGACAGTTGATTATTACCTCAAAAAAAAATAGGCTATCGCTGGACACACAAGCGCCTCAAAGCTAAAGCGAGGATTGCATGAAAAAGATAAATATAGGTTTGATCGGGTTTGGAAACGTCGGAGCAGGTGTGGTTAAGATCCTGGCTGAAAAAAAGAAACTGCTCAGCGATAAAATCGGCCTGGAGATCAATATTAAGAGAATATGCGATAAAGACATCACATCGAAACGCAACGTTTCTGTCGGCCGGGAGCTCTTGAGCCGTGACCCTCACGACATCCTCAATGATGCTCAGATCGACATTGTCGTCGAGCTTATCGGAGGCATTCACCCGGCGAAAGAATTTATTCTCGAGGCGCTCAAAAAAGGAAAAAATGTCGTCACTGCCAATAAGGCGCTCTTATCCCAGGAAGGCAGGGAATTATTCGCTTTTGCCTCCGATTGCGGAAAAACCATTTATTTTGAAGCTTCAGTCGGCGCTGGTATCCCTATTATCAAGGCATTGCGGGAAGGATTGGTTGCCAATAATTTTTACAGTATATTCGGGATCGTTAACGGCACATCAAATTTCATTTTATCAAAAATGTCCCGCGACAACTGTTCATTTAACGACGCGTTACTTGAAGCCAAAAAACGGGGATTTGCCGAAAAAGACCCGACCCTTGACCTTGAAGGGATAGACTCTGCGCATAAATTGCTTCTTTTAACATACCTGTGTTTCGGGAAACTGATCAATCTCAACGATTGTTTTATAGAAGGCATAACCCGTATTTCGCTTGCGGACATCAATTACGCAAAAGAACTCGGATTTGAGATCAAACTCCTGGCGATCGCGAAAAAAGAAGCGGGAGGGCTGGAGGTCCGCGTGCACCCTACCTTAATACCGCACACGCATCTTTTAGCGTCGGTAGGAGGGGTTTTTAACGCGATCAACGTATCTTCTGATTTAGCCGGCAATTTATTGTTCTACGGGCCGGGAGCCGGGCAGTTGTCCGCGGCTTCAGCAGTTGTTTCTGACCTGGTGGACCTCACTCAAGATATTAAAGCTGGATTATTCAGGCCGACCCTGCATACAACCGTTGATACTTCAATAAAGAAATTATGTAAGATCGATGAGATCGAAAGCCGTTATTACATCCGTTTCATGGCGGTGGATAAACCCGGGGTCTTAGCTAAGGTTTCCGGCGTCCTGGCCAGGTACGGCATCAGTATCGCTTCGGTCACTCAAAAAGAAAAACAAAAAGCGCAGATCGTTCCCATCGTCATGATCGTTCATGACGCGAAAGAAAAGAACTTACGCAACGCACTTGATATCATTGACCGACTTGATATCATAAAACAGAAATCTGTCGCGATCCGCATGGAGGAAGTTTGAGTTATAACGGATTAATAGAAAAATACAGGTCGTTCTTGCCCGTCACCGGAAAAACACCGGTCATCACCTTACTTGAAGGCAATACCCCCTTGATCAAAGCGGGTTATTTAAGCAAGCTCATTGGAGACGGTCATGAAGTTTACTTAAAATATGAGGGCTTAAATCCTACCGGGTCATTTAAAGACCGGGGGATGACCATGGCTATTTCAAAGGCCCAAGAAGCAGGTTCAAAAGCCGTCATTTGCGCTTCAACCGGCAATACGTCGGCTTCAGCGGCGGCGTATGCCGCGCGGGCCGGCATGCACTGTATCGTGCTCATTCCTCAGGGAGCGATCGCTTTAGGCAAGCTCAGCCAAGCGATGATACACGGAGCAACAGTCTTAGCGGTAAAGGGTAATTTCGACGATGCGTTAACGCTTGTCCGGGAGATCGCGGATACATACCCGATAACCCTGGTAAATTCCCTTAATCCTTACCGGATCGAAGGGCAAAAAACAGCCAGTTTTGAGGTCTGTGAAGCCTTAGGTGATGCTCCCGGTTTTCAGGTCATGCCGGTCGGCAATGCCGGTAATATTACCGCCTATTGGAAAGGCTATCGGGAATATAAAACAAAGGATAAAAGTACGCGTTTGCCTAAAATGCTCGGTTTCCAGGCAGCCGGGTCCGCGCCGATCGTTAAAAAACATCCGATCAAAAATCCTGAAACGATCGCGACAGCGATCCGTATCGGAAATCCTGCCAGCTGGAAACAAGCTGAAGCGGCCCGCGATGAATCTCAAGGATTGATCGATATGGTGACCGATACAGAAATCCTTCAAGCCTATCAGCTCCTGGCAGTCAAGGAAGGCGTATTCGCAGAACCTGCTTCAGCTGCTTCAATCGCAGGTTTATTAAAATTAAAGAAACGCGGTTATTTCAAAAGGCAAGATACTGCTTTGGACAATAGAAAGATCGTCTGTATTTTGACCGGGCATGGATTAAAAGACCCGGATAGGGCGATAAAAACAGTAAAAAAGCCGAAAACGGTTTCCGTGAATGTTAAAGCGATCTTAAAAGAAATAGGCTACTAAGAAAAGTCACATGGCACAGGCCGCAGTCCACAGGTTACAGGGAAAAAAGATCCTCATTACTGCCGGGCCGACATGGGTCGCTCTCGACGCCGTCAGAGTTTTGAGCAATAACGCGTCAGGGGAAACGGGGATCAAACTTGCGGAAAAACTGCAAAGCTCAGGCGCACAGGTTACTCTTTTTCTGGGGCCGGTCGCAGCCTGTTGCAGTAACACGGATATCAAAGTAATACATTTTTGTTACTTTGATGAATTAAGAAGCAAGCTCATCCATGAGCTTAAGAGAAAAAAATACGATACAATTATCCATTCGGCGGCTGTTTCTGATTTTAAGCCGCTCCATGAACATACAGGCAAACTTTCGTCTGGCAAGGATCTGACCGTGCGTTTGACGGCCTTGCCCAAAATCATTACTGATATCAAGAGATTATGCGGCAGGGCGCGATTGGTCATGTTTAAATTAGAAGTGGATGTTTCGCAGAAAACGTTAATTGCGCGGGCTCGAAAAGCCGCGCGAGCCGCGGGCGCTGAAATCGTGGTCGCAAACAGCTTTAATCCGTATCGGGCTTTTATTCTTACACAAGACAGGGCTCTTGAAACAAAGAATAAAACTCAGGTCGTCAGCGCTCTGGCAGGCCTTTTACAGTAACCTTAATACTATTCAACGTTAAAGATCATGAAATATATCGTACTGGTAGCGGACGGAATGGCTGATTATCCTATCGCTGAACTGAACAATAGGACTCCTTTAGAGGCAGCCAGGACCCCGCACATGGATTATATCGCCCGTAACGGCAGGGTGGGAAGAGTAAAAACAATACCCGATAAAATGCATCCGGCATCCGACATTGCTAATATTTCTATTCTAGGGTATGACCCGAAATTGTTTTACACCGGGAGGGGGCCTCTCGAAGCGGCTAATTTAGGCGTTGACCTTGAGCCGAACGATGTTGCGTTCCGTTTCAATCTGATCACCGCTTCAGGAAACACCCTCACTGATTACAGCGCCGGACACATAAGCTCGAAAGAAGGGGCTCAACTGGTAGAACATATTAACACTAACCTGGGGACGGGTAAGCTCAAGTTTTACCCGGGGATCAGCTACCGGAACTTGCTCGTTGTAAAGAACGGGGCCGCTGAACACCTCGATGAAATTGCCTGTAAAGCTCCTCACGATATTTTAGGCCAACAGATCGCTGAACATCTGCCGAAAGGAAAAAATGCTTCTGTCTTGGTGAAATTAATGCAGGATTCCCGCAAACTGCTTGAGGCTCATGAAATTAACCAGGTCCGCCTTGACTTAAAAGAAAATCCAGCGAATATGATCTGGCTCTGGGGCCAAGGAAAGAAACCAACGATGCCTCAATTCATTGATAAATTCGGAGTCAACGGCAGTGTGATCTCAGCTGTCGACTTGATCAAAGGGCTCGGACGGATACTCGGCCTTGATGTTATTGATGTCCCGGGAGCCACCGGCTACTACGACACCAATTATCTCGGCAAAGCTAAAGCGGCGCTGCGCAGCCTTAAGGATAAAGATTTTGTATTTGTGCATGTGGAGGCTCCTGACGAAGCGGGCCATAACGGAGATTTAAGGGAGAAAATTACCGCGCTTGAGCGTTTTGACCAGCTTATTGTCGGCGTGATCCTTGACGGGTTCAAGAACAAAGAAAAATTCAGGCTGATCGTTCTCCCCGACCATCCGACTCCGGTTTCATTACGGACCCACACGAATGATCCCGTGCCGTTTGTAATCTTCGGAAAAGATATTGTGGGAGAAGGCTGCCCGGCGTTTTCAGAAAAAGAAGCGGAAAAAAGCAATTTATTCCTGGAACAGGGGCATGAACTCATGAATTTCTTTCTCGGCACAAAAAAGCCGTAGTTAACCAGCTCAAGCATTTCCTATACAAGAAGGATGGTGCGCATGGAAGATAAAAGAAGGTGGGGACGAGTAAAAGTACCGGACAAAAAACTTTGTTGCCGGATAGCAGAACCTGAGAACTGCTCGGTTGCTTCCGATTATGCGGTTGACAATATTAATCCGGGAGGCCTTTCTTTTTTTAGCGAGCGATTATTCGGTGAAAACGAGATTTTACGTTTATTGGTCAAATTCCCCTTTACTACCTATGAAGACGCGGGAAAAGTATGGGGAAGAGTAGTGTATTGCTTAAAGATACACGATAAAGAAGAATTTGTCGTGGGTGTCGCATTCACCAGGCATAAAAAGATAAAACCATCTTCAGGCGGAGATCCTCATGCGTAAACTGATCGTCCAGAAATACGGCGGCTCTTCCGTAGCTAACCCGGAGAAAATAAAGAATGTCGCCAAACGTGTCTGTGAATACAGGAAAAACGGCAATGATTTAGTCGTCGTCGTCTCGGCTTTAGGGGACACAACCGATGAATTAATTGAACTGGCTAATAAAATATCCCTCAACCCGCCGGAACGGGAAATGGACATGCTTCTCTCGACGGGAGAGCAGATATCTGTCGCGCTCCTGGCTATGGCGATCCATGAATTAGGATACGAAGCTATTTCATTGACCGGTTCTCAAGTCGGCATTATTACCGATACCACACACACAAAAGCCCGCATCGTCAATATTAGCGCCGACAAACTCCGCAATGAGGTAAAAAACGGCAAGATCGTTATTGTCGCCGGTTTCCAGGGAGTAACCCCCGATAAAGATATCACAACCTTAGGCAGGGGAGGCTCTGACTTAACAGCGGTCGCCCTCGCCAAGACCCTGCACGCTGACGAATGCGAGATTTATACTGACGTTGAAGGCGTATACACGACCGACCCTCGCATAGAACCTTTGGCCCAGAAGATCCCCGAGATAACCTATGACGAAATGCTTGAAATGGCTTCTTTAGGGGCACAAGTCATGCAGGCGCGTTCAATAGAAGTCGCAAAGAAATTTGATGTCCCGATACATGTGCGTTCGTCTTTCTCGCAAAAGCCAGGCACCATGATCATTAAGGAGGTTAAACACATGGAGGATGTATTAGTCACCGGCGTGACTCTCAATAAAGGAGAATCTAAGATCACCATATGCAATGTGCCCGATAAACCGGGCATCGCCGCAAAGATATTCAAGGAATTGTCGCTCGGGGGCGTCAATGTGGATATGATCGTCCAAAACGTCTCACATACACGCATCACCGATATATCTTTTACTGTCTTAAAAAATGACGCCGCCAAAGCGATCAAGCTTGCGAAAAAAGCCGCCCAGGACATAGGAGACCTTGACGTTATGCAGGATGACGATATTTCCCGCATTTCGATCGTCGGGGTGGGCATGAAAACCCATTCAGGGGTGGCCGCTAAAATGTTCGAGACCCTCGCAGACAATAAGATCAACATTGAAATGATATCCACGTCGGAAATAAGTATTTCTTGCATTATAAAAAAGAGGTTTTCGGAAGCCGCGATAAAAGCATTACATAAAGAATTCGGCTTGGACAAAAAAAGATAGCCGTTGGATCACCTCTGTGGAGGAAACAGATGCGCAGAATAGAAATTTATGACACGACCTTACGAGACGGTTCCCAAGGAGAAGGTATTTCTTATTCAGTAATGGATAAAATACGTATCGCCCAGGAATTAGACCTTATGGGGGTCCCGTATATTGAGGGAGGCTGGCCGGGATCTAATCCGAAAGATATGGGATTTTTCTTGCAAATGTCGAAAAAACCGCTGCAGAATTCCCGCCTGGTGGCCTTCAGCATGACCCGGCGGCCACACACGCACGCTTCCCAAGACACTAACTTAAACGACCTTATTAAATCTCAAGTAAAAATAATCACTATTGTCGGAAAAACATGGGATATGCACGTGACCGATGTATTAAAAACAACGCTCTCTGAAAACCTGGCAATGATCAGCGACACTATCCGATTTCTTACCGGCAAAGGGCTCATCGTCTTTTATGACGCGGAGCATTTTTTTGACGCATTTCACGCAAATAAAGAATACACCTTAAAATGCCTCGCGTGCGCTCAAGACGCCGGAGCCCAGGCTCTTGTATTATGCGATACTAACGGAGGCAGTCTTCCGTCAGATATTTCCAAGGTCATCCGGGGGGTCCGTTCAAAAACTCGCGTGCCTATCGGTATACATTGCCATAATGACGCGGGAGTCGCGATCGCGAATTCGCTTACCGCGGTAGAGGCCGGAGCTACAATGGTCCAGGGGACGATCAATGGTTATGGAGAACGCTGCGGGAATGCCGATTTGATCCCGATCATCGCAAACCTCAAGCTCAAAATGGGCCTTGATTGCATAGATACAGAAAAGATCAAGGATCTGACTGCCCTGTCGCATTTTGTCAGCGAGATCAGCAATATGAAACAAAAAAACGACCAGCCGTACACCGGGCTTTCCGCATTCGCGCATAAAGGAGGCATGCACATTAACGCTGTCATGAAAAACCAGAAAGCATATGAACATGTCGATCCTGCGCTTATCGGAAACCGCCGCAGGATATTGATCTCTGAATTAGGAGGCAAGACCGGCGTTTTACTGAGAGCTAAAGACCTCTCTTTAGATCTAAACAAAGAAAATCCCAAGACAAAAAAGATCTTAAAACTGATCCAGAAGCTTGAACATAAAGGATATCATTTTGAAGCCGCTGAAGCTTCATTTGAATTACTCATGAAGCGCGCGCTTAAAAAATACAAGAAATTCTTCTCTTTAGAAGGCTTTCGTGTCGTGGTAGAGAAAACGCGCGATAAAAAGATAACTTCAGAGGCGATCATTAAAGTAACGGTCAAGGGGATCAAAGAACATACTGCGGCCGAAGGCGACGGGCCCGTTAACGCGCTTGACAATGCCTTGCGCAAAGCCTTAAAAGAATTTTACCCGGCATTATCCAAAATGCGCCTTTCTGATTTCAAAGTAAGGGTGCTTGAAGAAAAAGCAGGTACCGCAGCCCGTGTGCGCGTACTCATCCAGTCACAGGATGAATCGGACACCTGGAACACTATCGGCGTATCTGAAAACATCATTGAGGCTTCGTGGCAAGCGCTTGCTGACAGTGTCGAATATAAGCTTCTCAAAGATAAAAATCAGTAACGGTATCCTGATTACACTCCATGCCTGGTAAATCACGTAAAAAAGCATCACTCCACAAAAAAAACTCTCACTTGAACCGGCCGGAAGTGGATCCTGGATGCTATCTTGAAATTTATATCAATGAATCAGGGAATATTACCTTTATGCCGTTGACCAACATGACCTGCGGCATTTTGAATGGCGTATCAACGAAATATAGGACAAACCGGGAACATTATTGCGGGTAAACAACAGACGCTAAAGGAGCATGCAAGGCTATGGATACCAAATGCGACAAAGAGATCGATATCCTCATTCGGGCACGCTACCCCTTGATCTATGTAGTAAGCTGGGAAGAAACGCGTATCCTGGAAAAACTTAAAGATATGTCTGAACAGCGCAGTAAAAAACTCATGCTCTGGTCAGTCACGCGCGGGATCCACAGGATCGACGATGATCCTTCTAAAATTGATGAAGCGACACGCGACCCCCTCAATGCTCTTGCATATATTGAAAAATGCCCTGACCCTGCAATATTCGTATTCCTTGATTTCCACTCATTCTTAAATGACCAGACAATTATCAGAAAACTCCGTGACCTGGTTAATAATTTAAAAAATACTTATGAAACACTGCTTTTCTTATCGCCGGTGTTAACCGTGCCCATTGAGCTGGAGAAAGAACTGGTTGTCGTTGATTACGATCTGCCTGATTATGCCGAAATGAGCGAATTACTCACCGGCATCATTGAAGTGGTCTCAAAAAATCAAGAGATACAGGTCAATCTTAACGATGACAGCAAAGAACGGCTCGTTAAAGCCGCGATGGGCCTGACCCGTTCTGAAGCCGAGAATGCTTTTGCCCGGGTGATTGTTATCGACAAAAAACTGGATGAGACGGATATTGAACATATCCTTGAGGAGAAAAAACAGGCGATCAGAAAGACAAAATTGCTCGAATATTACGAGCTTAGGGAAGATTTCTCCAATATCGGAGGATTAGATTCCCTCAAAACCTGGTTGTCTAAACGCGGGGCTGCTTTTTCCCAGAAAGCCCAGAATTTCGGATTGCCTCAGCCCAAAGGGATCATGCTGATCGGAGTGCAAGGGTGCGGAAAAAGCTTGACCGCGAAAGCTATTTCCGGTTTATGGAGGATACCGCTTTTACGGCTTGATATCGGAGCGGTTTTTAGCGGCATTGTCGGTTCTTCAGAAGAAAATATGCGTAAAGCGATAAAAGCGGCTGAAAGCCTGGCGCCCATTATATTGTGGATCGATGAGATAGAAAAGGGCCTTTCGGGAGTGCAAAGCTCGACATTTTCCGACGCGGGGACCTCCGCGCGTGTTTTCAGCACTTTTCTAACCTGGCTCCAGGAAAAAACTTCGTCGGTCTTTGTTATCGCCACAGCCAATAATATCCAACTGCTCCCGCCTGAATTATTGCGCAAGGGCAGATTCGATGAGATATTCTTTGTCGACTTACCGTCGGATAACGACCGAAAGGACATCTTTAACATCCATATCAAAAAGCGCAAGCGCGACCCCGCAAAATTCGACTTAGGCATTCTCTCGAAAGAAAGCTCGGGGTTCAGCGGGGCAGAGATCGAACAGGCGGTCATTTCCGCCCTGTACGACGCTTTTCTTGAGAACAGGGATATAACAAATGCGGATATCGTCACAAACATCAAACAAAGCATCCCTTTATCGGTCACCATGAAAGAAAATATCGATCAGATCAGGGAATGGGCAAGATTCAGGGCCCGCTGCGCCAGCAAAGAAGAGATCAAAACACATTCCTGCGATAAAGAAAGGAAACTGGAACTGGGGTGATCAAAAGATTCTTAAAAAGGTTTGAACGGCTGGAAAACAACACTAAGGACAGGGTTTGTGGGGGCTATTTACGGTCTTCAAAGCGCTTTGAATGCTTGGAAGTAGGCAATAAAAAGATCAAGATAGAGATATCCGATAAAATTTCACCGCAGGAAACGGCTCCGGCAAAAGTGGATTATTATTTTCTCTGTCCCTATTGCGGCGCCGAAAACTCTCCTCTTGCGGAAAAATGTTATTATTGCAGCGCTGACCTGAAAACAAAGTTTGCCGAAGACTATCAAACAAAAGTAAAAGGATTAAAACACTGCCCCGCCTGTCAGGCGGTCAACCAGGCTGACAGGCTCAATTGCTGGGTCTGCGGGATAGATTTCGATTTACCCGGCGATGTAAAAACAGCGAAAGAATCGGAAAATGTCATCGTTTTAAATATCGACGATAAAATTTATAGATCTACCGACAAGAATCTTCCTCCGGAAATTTACGTTTTGATGGGGCGTATCCGTAAACAAGGGTATAGTTCAAAAGTCATTGAAGAATGGCTCGCCGAAAGGAACACACAGGCCCAGCAGGCATCATATGATATCAACGCGCGTTTAGAAAACATACGCAGGAGCCTGAGTTGGCGTATCGTCGGC
>CAZPNW010000172.1:0-7275 GCA_964588175.1 uncultured Planctomycetales bacterium | reverse complement strand
CTGCGCCGGCTATTCCCTTATCTTTACTGACAGTGTATTTGCCGTCATTGTCGGTGTCTTCAAAAACCATTCCTGATACTTCCGCGCGTGAAATAATACCAAAATCTGCTCGCGCGATACGATGCTGCGATAGGGCCGCTTCCTGGCTTACCGGGACGGTTAAAACAAAGCCCGGCGGTAAGCTTGAAGTGTCGAAGCTCACGTATGCTTTACGCGCTTTGATCTTCCTGAAGCTGTAATAACCGAACAAGTCACTCGTCGTATAATCGTCGTTGCCTATCCAGATCTTTGCTCCCTCAACGGGCGGTTCATCTTTTTGTTTTAATCCATCGGAGTTTTCATCCTTAAATACGTATCCTTCGATATTGCCGACTGTATCCCAGCGGTAGTTAGTGTCCCACATGCAGCGCAAACCGACGTTAAAACTTGCTTCCATACGTTTATCCACCGTTTCTTTATCAGCCCAGATATTCCTTATTGTCGTGGAAGCGTACATTTCATTATTATCGCTGGCTCTGTAGGTGAGTTCAAGGTGCCCTTCTATCGAATCCTCGCCGGAAAGAAAACCTAACGTGGCGTCAGCGGCTTCTTCGTCGCGGTAATAAAAGCGCATGTTTCCGTAAAAAGGAGTACTGCCTATTTGGCTGGAGTAATCAACTCCGGCTTCATTTGCATGCGGGTGATAGTGTACCCCTGAGAACTCCTCTTTTAATAAATTAATTTCTTTATTGGCGTAAAAATAAAGCGCGCCGATTAAATCAAAACGAATACCCATAAAGAACCTGTCATTAACGTAGTCAGAAGCAGGAGAAGAAAAATTATCGCTGATCTGATGGTAGTAATTGAGGAAGCCATACATGTCTTTCATGAAATACATTTTTTGCGTAAGCCCTAAGCCTGTTGAGATGTAACGGCTTTGCGCTAGTTTCCCCAGGTCGTTTTGCAGGGAATAGGTGAAATTAAGATTGCTATCGGGGTTCATCTGATACGAGGTGTTCCAATTGAAGTCTTCGTTCAGGCGGTTGGGTTTTTCTTCCGCCGGATAAAGCCTCTCTCTATAAACATCAAGGCTTGCGGAGGTGTTCCATAATTCATCGGGCTGATAATTTATACTCATGAGGCTGCCGATCTGTCCTTGTGCCCAGCCGTTTCCGGTTATGCTCTTAAAGTTACTATCTACGTTCCTGAATGAAATACTTGTGTTTGCCAACGGCCATTTCTGATGAGTTTCGAAAACATGGGCAAACGTCTCTGAATCGTTGGCAATTTCATACCATGCTCCCCATTTGTCGAAGCTCCAGGTGTTATAGAGGTCATATCCGTAGGGGTTCAAGTCTTCTCCCCGGTCTCTTCCGTGGCCGTGTACTACCGTAAATTTATAGTTTTGATGTTTCGTAGGGGTAAAGCTGACATTGGCGCCTTCTAAAAATGAGTTCTTAGTTTTACTTAAACTCGGTGATAAATTGCCGTAGCGACCTCCTCCTTCTCTGCCCCAAAACAGGGTGTAATCGAGTTTTTTATTGAATACAGGAGTGTTAAAGCTGATGCCGCGTAATTGCGCTCCGGAAAAAGCTAGATTTCCGAATGGCAACGAAAAATCAAAGCCGCGCAGGGAAAAATCCTTTAAAATACCGAATTGGCCGTTGGTCAACCCGATGGTATAATAGGTGAGGTCGGTATTCAGAGAGTTAGACCGCGCGGTTGCTGAAGAGTCGAAGTTCCCGTAGGGTGTTTGGCCGGTCACTCCCAGGCTGTGGGTCCAGGCATATGAGGTCCTACTTAAACTATCTTTTCTTAATCTTCTGCCTGTTTCAAAGGACGACCAGTCAATAGAATAATACCATTTGAAGCTGCGGTTCAATTCTTCCTCTTGCCTGCGTAGTTCTTCAAAGGTAGGCGCGTCAGGTTTAGGAAATATCCCTAATATATCTACTGTCCAACGGTCAGAATTATCCCATATATGTACATAAGAGTATCCAACCTCTTTGCCGGTTACTAATACTTCATCGGCATTTCTCCTGGTAACCGTAACGATATCCGGCTGGGTGGCTAAGAATCTTTGAATATTGCTGCCTCTGATAATAATGCTTTTATCTTGTTCTAGCTCGATGGGTTTAGGGATATCTTTGAAAGTTTCATCTAAAACGACGAGATCAGGCGCGTACGTGCGTTCGGCGTTTACTTTGGAGGTGTCAAATTCCGGTATATACGATGGTTGGATACCTTGAGGTATTGTTTGATATCCTGCGCCGCTGACGCTTGCAGGAGTCGTTCCTGTTATTAAGCCGGAGACCTTTTGAAGGTCAGAAGCCTGTTCTTCGCTCGGATAAATGTTCCCGGGCATTTGCGTTTGCGGCTGCGGTTGGCCTGTTTGTTCTTCTTGAATGATGGAGATGTATTTTAAAGCGAGTTGATTATTTGGTTGCGCTAAGAGGGCATTCCTGAATTGATAGAGCGCGTCATCGTATCTTCCTTCAAGGTAAAATTGCAGCCCGAGTTGGCAAAGATAATCCGGTAAATAGGTATATGCGTATGCGGGGGAAAAATTAGCCAGTAAAAAAACAGATATGAGAATAAAAACAAAAGATCTGCGCATATACTTATATGGTAGCTGCCTATTTAAGTGGGCCAATCTTTGTTACTTCTCCGTTTTGGTTGATCTGGATTTCTGTTTCTTTAAGCATGATAGGGCCGCGGCCAAGTCCAGCTTCCTCTACCCCTTTTCCCAGGTTAATGGTTAAGACGACATCATATACACCCGCGGGTATGGAATCTTTCCAGATAGAAGATATTTCCGCTGAATCACCCGGTAGGGCATAAACAGGATTAAACTTGCCGCGCGCGTAGATCATGCCTTGTTTATCCGTAATGTGATAAGTGCTTTCTGTTGTGATATCGGCATTTCCGGTATTTTTCAGATCAGCGGTAATGATAAAATACTTATTCTTGGAATCTTTAGTGACGGAGAATTTATTGAGTGTGGCGCTTCGATTTACTGTTCCTTTTACGTCGACATAGAACAATGAGCCGATGCGGATATCAAGGCCAACGCCTGATTTTAGCGTTTCCTGTGATTTGCTTATTTCAAAGCCGCTGCTATCAGCCGTATTAGTTTCAAAGAACATCACTCCTACGTGGCTGCCTTTTGCCTCAGCCGGCACGGTAATAACATAGTTAACTGTTTGTACGCCGTAAGGGGACAAGGTGAATTCTGCCGGGTTAAATTGGACCCAGCTGGCACAGCTAAACACTGAGGTATTGGCAGGCATAAATTCTTTTGAGCCGTCTTGTACCTTTTCATAGGCCCAATCTTCAAGATAAACTTTAAATTTTAAGGTTTCATTTGTCTGGCTGTATGCTTTTATGATCCCTGATTGTGAGCCGCCCGGAGCCAGGAGCGCGCGGACTTTAGATTTGTCGAGCCTATACGATATGCCTTGAGCGTTTACCGTTGCTATAAAACAACAGGTAAAGATCGGCAATATGATAGAAAAAAGTATACGTTTTAACACTCTTTTAACTCCTTTAAAAAAATTAAAAAACCTCAGGATACTAAAGAATTAAATCCTTTAGTATCCTGAAGTTAGGTTATTTGCTTGCCTTGCAATCGTGTCGTTCCATTAGGCAATATTATAAAATATTATTGCCATTCTGTCAATGTAATTTTTACACTTCCAGAATAGGTGCCTGCCAAAGTTGTTTTTTCTATGGCTTTCCAACCAGTAGGCCTGGTTTCACCTGTTCCTGCGTACGGAGGAATTCCGTATTCCGCGCGGACGATCCTTGCTCTTTTGCATTTTAAGATACGGTTATTGCCTTCAGATACGTCTCTTGCAAGATAGCTGGAGCCTAATTGAGGATTTAAGGCTTTTTCCGCTGTGGTCAGATCACCTTGCGCTGCAGCTCCGGAGTATTTGTCATCTTTGGAATATACAGGAGCCCTTACGACCGCGTCTCTGATCTCAGTTGAGAAGGTTTGCGTGGTCTGCTTAAGGTCGTATCCTTTTCCGCCCCAGCAATCAGGATACAGGTAGATGATGAAGAAATAATCACCATAGAAACAACCCGCATCTCCTGTTTCAACGCCGGCAGTGTTTTTGAGTGAATGTGTTAAGGTTCCGAAAGTCATGGTTGATGCAGCGCCAAGGTTGGTGCATTGTGCCCAGGGGTCACCAGTTTTATTGTAATTATACCCCGTGCATTTGAGCATTACGTGTGTTCCCAGCGTGGTGCCAGAATCAGCTACGGCATTGACGCTTAAGGATACATCCGCAAACGCCAGGCTAGCTACTCCAAGCGCGCAGAGCACGATGAGCATTATTCCTACTAGTTTTTTCATTTTTACTGCCCTCCTTTTAATTATGTTAGTAACTCTTCCCGTTTAAATCTCTTAAATCCAATCACCTCCTTTAGATTTCAGATAAGGAATAAGTGATCCTGGTAGAATAGTCTCCGGCTTTCAGCTCTTTAGGAAAACTTAATTCATAGATTATTTTAAATGAATCGGGAGAGCCTGACGCGTCTGAAACAAGCAACGTCATTTCTCCTTCTTTTATCGCTTGAGGCTGCGGGTAACGTAAGGTCCCCTTTGTTGAAATGCTTTCAGTCTTCAGGGTAAAGTTCGCGCCCGGGACGGCCTGTCCCTCTCTGCTGGTCAGCGGGGCGAACAACTTTTGATTTACTTGATAGCGCTTCCCGACGTTTGATTTAACTTCTACCGTAACTTCTCTTTGCTTTGGCGGTTCATTAGGTTTAAGGTTACGGAAATCCAGGGAACCCATTTGATCCTGCGGCGCTATCGTCAGGTCAAATGCCCGTTCATTGTTCAATTCAAGGGTAAAAGTGTCAAGGTTGGTCATGCTTCCCATTTCTTCCAGGGAAAATTGGATCTTAGTAGTATAATCTCCCGCGGTCTGTTGAGTCAGGTCATTGAGGGAGTATGTAATGACGAACGTTTTGTCGGCTTTTCCGTCAGGCAGTGAGGTGTAGAGAATTTGCCTCCCGGGAGATAAGGTTTTCTCGAGACTTTCAGCTGAGCCGATCGAGGTTTCTTTTACCGAGAATTTCACTGTGTCATATCCAAGCCTGTTGCCTTCTTTTGATTCCAATGGCTGCAGTATAGTCTGTATTAATTTAAATTGTTGAGAGAAGCTGCCGTTTATGGTAACTAAAATATCGCCTGCTTCTTCCTCGTTTTTCTTAGGATTCAGGGAGATCCTTTTGTTCCCTGAAGCTGTTGAGAATTTGACGCTTTTATCCTCAGTCTTTGCCTGGGATTGAGGAACCGTCGCTGATATATCGATGTATTTGACCACATATGGCCGGGATGAGCCGATCGGTTTGAGGGTTACGCTTATCTGGCCTGTATAGTAGCCGGGTTGCAATGTCGTAATATCGCTTAATCCGAGCACCATCGTTATGCTGTCGGCGCTGCCGGTTGTGTTGGAAACATATATTGTTTGAGATGTTCGGACTATTGTATCATTCGGCGGCAGGCGAAAATCACCGAATTGATTGGTCCCGCGGATGCCCCGTACGAGAAAGTTGTCCCTAATGAATGTGTTTGGTTTATCCCTGTTCTCTAAAGGCCGTACGACAGCTAATTCGATTTCATACCGGGTGGCTATATTCGAAGTAACGTTGAGTTTTAAGCCTTTGGCTGGATTAACCTGGTTGAATTCTACGCGGAAACCGCCCTCAGTAAGGCTGTATGACAGGTCAAAGATATCCGCAGCCGATGCAGCCGCAAAAGCACAAAAAACCATTGCGCCGCACAGCGTGACCAGATATTTTAAGGATATTTTATTTGAGGTTTTATTCATTGTCCCACCCAAGTGTTATTATATTACTTTCCCTATATTTGTCAACTAGTTTAATGCCTTCTTTAAAGCCCAATTTGCTACAAAAAACAAAAAGCCGGATTGACCCTTTTCGTCAATCCGGCTTGAAATTCCGTGGCATTTCCCGATTACCTCCATAATCGAGAACACCGGACCACAAAAGATTTTAAATCATTTAATAAAGTCTACAATTACTTTACTATTTTGTCAAGCTGCTTCTTCCTTTTTTTTGTAATAGGCTGTGGCAAATATCCTATTAGCAATGAGTAATTTTATTTGTGGCACACAGGTTTATTTTGAGTGAATGAGTAAAAAGCACAAGCGCCGGAGTGCCGTTGTTAATAATATAAAAACCGCCTTTGATCTTACAAAAGAATTTCTCCATTTGCTTTTTTTGGCTCTTTTCTTTCAAAACATAAAGATAAGGCTTAGGTCTCGGCGGTATTTTACCGTTAATTTTTTTGACCATATAAATGAAATGCCTTTGTATTACAGTTCTGATCCCTTCTTTGTCCGCTATCTCGGAACTGGTAATTATCCTGCGATTTTTGCTTGGTGAAGTTAAGTTCCGGTATAATAGGTCGCGCATATTTACCTCGTTTTTGACCCATTGCCTTTTAAGAAGCCGGGTTGTCACCTTATCTAAGTTAATTTTATTCAACCCGGCTATCCCCTTAATTTCGTAGCTGGTGGGGATACTATGTTAATACTTTATAAAAGTGTTTAATAAGATGTGAAAAAAAACCACTTTTCAGGATTATTGTTACTCTTCTCTTTCTTAGTTAGAGTATAACATCATAATTTACATGTTTTCAAGGAGTTTCGGTGTTTTATAGAAAGCGTTTTCAAAATATCGCTAATATCGTTATTTTCGTTAGTTGCGTTATTTTCGTTAATTTCTTTAATATTGTTTTTTTCATAAATTAAGTTATTTTAGCGATCTTTTCAGTGTCCCTGATCCCCCGATATCCGGTTTCCCTAGTCCCGGCTTTCCCTTGATTATAGATTATCGACTACATGTCTACCTCGAACTTACCCAAAATGCCCACTGTGGGATTGTTCGCTCAAGTCGCTTTTTTACCCGGATTAGCCTTTTGTTTTAGAAAAGACTAATCCGGGTAACGCCAGAGATCTTTCGCATTTTCGGAGGCTGCGGAACTCGTCCTTTTTGCTCTAGCAAAAAGGGCTCAGACAACCTCGCCTTGCCAGTGTTGTCGCGCTTACGCGCTCCACTGGCATTCCCTCAAATGCTCAAGCTCCTCTGGCTAAAAGCTCCATTCGCTCACAATCCCACAGGGGCATTTTTACTCAATTATCTTTGCTGCCCAGATCTCCCGATTCCCGGATCTCCTAGTCCCGGATTCCCTGTTTACCGGATTTCCCTTTACCATGGACTATAGACCGTGGACTATCGACTCTTGTGTCATTGTGTCAT